>CAXRGI010000232.1:0-3373 GCA_964229935.1 Opitutales bacterium | reverse complement strand
AGGAGAGCGCTCCGGGCGCCAGCAGGTCGTCGGAGTTCAGCCACGCCATCGCGTCGTCCGGACCCAGCTCACCCTCGACCCGCGCGAAGCCGCGGCGGATCGCATCCGCCTGACCGGCATCCTTCTCCGAGGCCCAAGCGTACAGACGTTCCGCGTGCTCGCGGATCACGTCCACGCTGCCGTCCTTTGAGCCGCCGTCCTGCACAACGTACAGGAGGTGGGGATACGCCTGTTCTAGCACGCTGCGGAGCGTTCGTCCGAGGAAGTCCCTTTGGCCGAAACTCGGCGTCACCATCGCGATCCGTGGCCCGCCCGCGCCGTGGCCGTCGCGGCGCGCGAGCTCCCGGTCCCAGACCAGCGGACGGGGATCATGGTGGCGCAGGAGGCCGATCTGCATCGACTGCTCCTCGACCAGACGCCGGAACGCGAACTCCTCGAGCGGCCGCGTCACCCCCTCGCGCCACCGCAGCTTCAGCGCCAGCCAGAGCCGGCGCAGCTCCGCGAGCGACTGGCTCGAATCCGCCGCGAGCTCCGTGATCACGCGGTCTCGTTCCGCCACGCCAGTGCTTAGCCCGCGGATCACCGCCTCCTTCTCCGCCAGCAGGCGCCCGTAATGCTTCGCCGCCTCCAGCGTCTGGAGCCCGGCGTCCAGGTTGGACCGCAGGCGGCGCAGCTCGGCCAATTCCGCCTCGTGGGCGATCCGCAGGGCCTCGAGATTACGGATATGCACCAGCTGGTCCGCGATCGCGGCCGCCGAACGCCCCGCCTCCGCCGGCAGCGCGGCGAGGGTTTTCTCGACCACCTCCAGACGTGCCTTGAGTTGGCCGTTCTCGGCCTGGAAGTGCCGTACATGGCCGTCCAGGACGAAGATCGTCTTCTCCCGCTCGTCGCAAACGGTCTTCAGCGCCGCGATCTCCCGCTCCTTGTCGAGGATCCCTTCGTGTTGCGCGAGGATCTCCTGGTCCTTCTCCCGGTCGAGCTGCGTGAGCTCCTCCAGTTTTCTTTGTCGCGCCAGATGTCCGGCCTGCGCGTCGCGGTGGCGCTGCGCCACGTCGGCGACGAGCGCCCGCGTTCCGGCGTCCATCCGGTCGATCACGCGCGCCTCGAATGCCGCGCCGCCCAACGCCCGGCCCACAGCCGCCGTCACATCCCCGACCTCTATGCGGTCGAGGCAATGCGCGTGGCCGAACGCGCAATCCCAGCCGCACCCGAAGCAGGGCAGCGGGTGGACCACCGCCGCGCCGCTGGGCGCGGCCGGAACAAAACGCGGCCACGTGCCGCCGCCGAAAATCCCCACCACCGGTACACCCGTGGACGCGGCGAGGTGCATCGCCCCGGTGTCGTTGCCGAGGTAGACCGCGGCGCGCGAAAGCAGGCCGGCGAGCAGCGGCAGATCGCCCGTACCGCCGGTCCAGATCGCAGCGGCATTCGGGATCTGCTCCAGGTGGCCCCGCTCGGCTGCGGAGCCGACCAGCAGGGTCGGCAAGCCGTGGTTTTTCCGCAGATCCGCGATCACCGCGGCGAAGCGTTCCACCGGCCAGGTCTTCAGTCGCACATTCGCGAATCCGGCCGGCGCGCACACCGCGTAGGGACCTCCGCCCAGCCCGAGCCGCGCGAGAACTTCCGTCTGGCCTCGCTCGCCCGGCGTCAACGCGGGCGGAGCTACTGCCGCGGCGCGTCCGAGCGCCGCCGAAGCGAGGCGCAGATTTCGCCGCCAGTCAGGCTCGTCGGCCGGAGCGGGCGGAATCTCCTCGAAAAGCCCCGCCGCCTCCACGCCGAGCGCGACGCGCAGCTGCGTCGCGAAGAACGCATCATCCTCGCTGGCGAACGCGATGCGCCGGGCGTCCCGCGCATCCGCCGCGAGCACCGTCTCCAGCCAGTTTCGCCGCGAGCTCGCCGCGATCACGAGGCGCGGGCTGATCCCGCTCGCCGCGGCGCGGACGCGCGCGAGTTCATCGCGGCGGGCCTCGGGCCCCTCCGTGAAGGGATCGAGCGACGTTCCGATCCATTCGACGCCGGGCTCGATCAGCGGACCGAGGTCGAGGTACGCCTCGCGGACCACCACGGCGATCCTCGTTCCCGGGAGCCCTGCCCGCAGGGCCCGGATCGTCGGCGTGAAGACCACGAGGTCCCCCAGCGTGTCGGCCTTGATGACGAGCAGGGAGGTCGCGCTCATGGTGAAGCGGGTGTCAGCTGTGCGGATACGAGACGTCCAGTGCGGAGCCGGCCGTCCGGCGCGGGGAGCGGAAAATCGTCCGTTCCCGAGATTTCCACGGTCTGGATCCCGGTGGCGGACGGCAGGGCGATCTCGATCACCGTGTACTGGCCGGCCGCGAGGGCATGCGTGGCGCCGCCCGTCGTCCCGCTGACACTGGTTCGCAGCGAGGCCGACTTCCGTCCGCTCCAATCCGGAAACTCCACCTTCAGCGTAAGGACGCGCCTTCCGCCGCCGGGCACATGAAGGCGGACCCCGCGCTGCATCCAGCCGTCCGCATCGATCCCGTCGGAGGGGAGCCGCGGCCGGCCGGGGAGGGCGGCGAAGTTAATTTCGTTTTGGGGCAGGGCGGGTAGCACCTCGACGGAACGGAGCTTGCCGCCGACAGGTCTCACGTCGGCGCCGGGCAGCTTGGTCACGGCGCTGAACTTCAGGCGCAGGCGGGTCGCGTCTCCGCTCGCCGGCAGCGGCAGCGTCCAGTCGAACTCGCCCGCCGTCGCCGGTAGCGTGTAGTCGCGCCCGTTCAGCCGCGCCTGGAGCGAGCCGGAGCCGAGGCCCGACCCCGGAAGCTCGGGCACTTCCCCGCGGATGCGCAGCACGCCTCCCGCCACGCCCGCCGCGAGAACGAATTCACTTTCCGGTGACAGCCAGGCATCCTCGTAGATTCCCGCGAACTCAAGGCCGCGCGCGAACACGAGGTCGTCGGGGAATTTCCTCACCGCGGTAGGGCGAAGGAGCGATTTCAGCTCCTCGCGCGAGACGGCGGAGATGTCCCGGCCGTAGGCGACCAGCTTGCGCGAATCGAGCGGCACCATGGTGTTGTAGAGGGCCTGCAGGCCCGAGCGGGGGGAGGGGAACTGGACCGGCTGCTGGTTGAAATCGATCGCGAGGTAAGCCGCGCCGTCGAGCTTCACCGGCCGGATCGGCCCGACGATACGGTTCACCGCTCCGCTGCCGGTGAAGTCGAGCGGGAGTTCGCTGGACGCTAGGATCCGCGCCCCGGGCGACCAGGTCGTATTGCCGGCGCCCATGAACGTCTTGGTCGCGGCGATCCTCAGGAAAAAATCCTCGTCCGGGCGTTCTACCCGCAGCAGCAGAAAACGGCCGATGCCGGTCATGTCCTGACGGTCGGTGTAGAGGTCGGCTTCCGGCTGGAAG
>CAXRGI010000231.1:0-14032 GCA_964229935.1 Opitutales bacterium | reverse complement strand
CGTGTTGCCAGGCGAGAAGCCGGTTCAGGTTGGCTCCCGGGCGCCCCATCAGCTCGTTGTACTTGGGCATGCCGCAGAAGCAGGTGCGAACGACCGCGCCGCGGGTGCCGCGGATGAGAGCGTCGAGACGCATGATCTGCGGCTCGGCGATCTTCTTGGAGTCCTTCACCCCCGCCGCGATCCAGGCGTCGATCGCGGGGCGGTCGGCGATCACGGTGGCGGCGATGACCGGCCCGAAAAAGTCACCCTTGCCGCTTTCGTCGAGACCCGCGTGCGACTCGAACCAGTCGGGGTGGTTCACCTCCTCGTAGCCTAGTTTTGGGGCTCCGGTCACCTCCGGCTCCAGCACGTCGCGCACGAAATCCTCGGTGCCCTTGCCGGCGACCACGACCTTCCCGCTGGTGTAGGCGGTGACATTCACCTTCAGGTGGTCGGCGCGGAAAGCGAAGCGGGAGTAGGCCACCTCGAAAGGCGTCCAGCCGCGCTCCTGCAGGAGTCCGCGAAGCTTGTTCATCTGCGCGTCGTCGAGCTTCAGCGTGTAGGTCGCCAGCTTCTTCGGCTCATCGGGCTCCTCGCGGCGGTTGCGGGTCATCGGGCGAAGTACGCCACGAAACGCGCGCGGGGTACAAAAAGAATCTGCTGGAGCCGCCGCGCGGCCGCGGCGTTGGTTGTTCCGAATGAAACCCACGCGGGGAAAATCGTCAGGCGCGCTGTCGGCGGTGAACGGAAGGGTAGAGAGGAGCCTGCTCGACGGCGCCGCGGGCTTCCGGCGTGCCCTGCTCGGTTGGTACGATGCGAACGCTAGGCGTCTCCCGTGGCGCGAGCGTCCGTCCCTTTACGGCACCGTCGTGAGCGAATTCATGCTGCAGCAGACCCAGGTGAAGACGGTCTTGCCGTACTTCGAGCGATGGATGCGTGAGCTGCCGGGTTTCGCGGAACTCGCCGCTGCGCCGGAGGAAAGGGTGCTGCGGCTCTGGGAAGGACTCGGCTACTATTCTCGGGCGCGAAACCTCCGCCGGCTCGCGCAGGCGGTGGTCGATCGTGGCGGTCCGCCTTCCACTCCGGAAGAGTGGAGGGAGCTACCCGGGGTTGGTCCGTATACCGCCGCAGCTATCACCAGCATCGCCCTCGGCGCGCCTGCGGCGTGCGTCGATGGCAATGTCGTGCGCATCCTCGCCCGCCTCACCGCTGATGGGGCGGAGCATCGCGATTCCGGCTCGGCGGCAAACGTGTTCGCGCCCTTGGCTGAGGGCCTGCTCGATCCGGCGCGGCCCGGGGATCACAACCAGGCCATGATGGAGCTCGGTGCGACGCTCTGCTCGCGCCAATCCCCGGCCTGCGTCATCTGCCCGGTCCGGGCGTTCTGCGCGGGGGCGCGTTCGGGTGACCCGACTCGCTTCCCTCGGTTGGCACCGCGGAAGCTGGAGCAGCGCGAGGTCACCCGCGTGTGGTGCCGGCGCGGGGATTCGCTGCTGCTGCACCGGGGCGCCGCCGGCGCACGCCGGCTGGCGGGTTTACACGAGCTGCCGACCGCGGAGCAGGCTGGTTTCGATCCGGCGGCTCTGGCCGGCGCAACCGAGTTGGCTCGTCGCCGCAGAGGGATCACGCGCTTCGTCATCACGGAAACGATTGTGGCTCCGCGGTTCCCTGGCCGCGCGAAGACCGACCCGGAGCTGGAATGGGTTTCCATCCGCAATCTGGCTGGCGTGGTCCTCTCGGGGCCGCACCGGCGCTGGATCAACGAGATTCTCAGCCGAAGCGCGGGCGACGAAACTCAGGCTCCGAAGCGCTGACGCCGCAGTTCCTCGATCCGCGTCTTGGTGGCCGTGACCTGCTCCACCTTGAGGCGCGGACTCAGCTCCAGGGTCAGCAGGTGACCGGGCTGCCAGAACTCGCTCACCATGTTGAAATCGATATGGCCGTCGCCGATCGCCTGGTGGTCGTCTCCCTCCGCATTGACGTCATGCAGGTGCCATCCAAGGAGGCGCGGGGCCAGGCGTTCGAGGTGCGCACGGTGACGCAGAAGCCCCATGCTTTCCTTGATGTCGGCGTGCCCGGTGTCGTGCCAATAACCCACTGGCGCGTCGGCGGGCAGGCTGGAGAACAGATCCTCGAAACCATCATCCAGCGGCAGTTCGTCGAAACGTTCGCGGTTCTCAAAGCCCAGGGTGACGCCCTTGAGCCGCGCATGGTCCAGCACTTCCCGGATGTTTGCCTTCACTCGATCGATGAAGTCAGGGAGGCGCTTTCTGATCTTCGCGAGGCTCTTCTGCAGCAGGGCGGCATACTTGGCGTCGGTGCCGGACCGGCCGGCAGCCGGGTGGAGCCCGAGGTAGTGGTCGAGATTCCGGGCGGGGTTGAACCAAAAGAAAGCGACGCTGCCCAGATGGCAGACGACCACGCGGGCCTTCACCTGGGCAGCGAAGTCGATGCTGCGCTTGGTATGGCGTACCCACTGCTCGTGCTCTTTGTGGTCGCCGGCCGACGGTTGGAAAAGGTTGGGTGCCGCGCGGGTCACCCCGGCCGGGAGCGGGCAGAAGTTATGCGTCGAGGTTATCTTCACCACGCCCTCTTCGACCGCACGGAGAATGCCGGGCACCAGGGTGATGCGGATGCCATGGCTCAATTCAGCGTACTCGAAGCCGAGCGAGGCGATCTCCTTCGCCATCGCATAGCCATCCTGATGCCGGTGCGACAACCAGCAGGAGGAGAGGGCGAGGACTGGTTTCATTCGGATGCTGAAGTCGAGGGCAGGGGAGGACGCCGAGCGTGAGTTGGCAAACGGAAACCCGTGGGGCGTCGCGGCTTCAGCTGGTTGCCCGGGCAGGGACAAAACAAAACCGCGCCCCGCGGAGGCGGAGGCGCGGTCTAGAGTGTGTCGGGAGCGTCGCCTTACTCGGCGTAACGGCGGCGCAGCATCTGGGTGAAGGCTTGGACCTTCTCCTTCCGCCGGCGCTTCTCGCAGGGCTTCTCGTAGTAGCGCTTGGCACGGGCGCCCTTGATGATGTTCTCGCGCTCGAGCTTCTTCTTCATGCGCCTGAGAGCGCGATCGATGGGCTCGTTCTTACGGATCTTGATTTCGATGGGCATGTTTGCTGGCGAAAAAAGGTGCGTGGGAGGAGTTAAAAGAAAGAGAAAAGCGGTCCGTGCACCCGCGCGTCAACGCGATTTTCCAACGATCGCCGCGAAACGTGCGTTGACAACACCCGGGGCGGGGGGCACTTCCGACCGTTCCAAATTTATGAGTATAGTCCTAGGGATTCTCACGTTCGTCCTCATCCTCGTTTCCATCTTCCTCGTTCTCATCGTACTGATGCAGAAGTCGAAGGACGGTGGGATGGGCGCCGCGCTCGGCGGTGGAGCCGCGGAAGCGGCGTTCGGGGCGGAGACCAACAACGTTCTCGTCCAAGCCACCAAGTACTCCGCGATCCTCTTCTTCGTCCTGGCGTTCGTGCTCTACCTGGGACGCATTTACGAGCGCACCCACTCCAACGCGGCCGCCGGCAAGGCGCTTCCCGCCATCGCCGCCCCCGCCGCTCCGGCTCCCGCTGCGTCCACCTCCGCCCCGGTTGCGGCTCCGGCTGCAGCGACCCCTGCGCCCGCCGCCCCGGTCGCTCCCGCCGCTGCTCCGGCGACTCCGCCCGCCGAGCCGCCCAAGAAGTAATCCTCGGTTTTTAGGGCGATGGCTTCGCTCCGTTTAAAAACGCCCGCCTTCACGAGGCGGGCGTTTTGTTTGGCCCTTTGGGCCGTGGCTTCCGCTCAGGCCGCGGCTCCCGTCGCGCCACCCGAGCTCGCCCAGATCGGTAAGCCCGACGCCGAGGAGGCGGCGCGGCTCGTGGAACGCTTCCGGGCTGCCGGTTTGGCTGGCGATTTCTATCTCGAGTTCCAGCTGAAGGCGCTTCCGCGGCAGGGTGAGGAGCGTTCTTACGCCGGGCGCCTGTGGGGCGGGCGGCGTTCCGCCGCCAGCATGTTCCGGGTCGAGGTGACAGATTCGGCGGGAGTGACGCACCGGCTTTTGCTCCGTAACGGCGCAGCCGCGCAGGCCTGGCGATGGCGCGACGGTCGCGTTACTTCCTTGGCGAGCGAGGAAAGTCTCGCCCCTCTGATCGCCGGGACCGACATCTCCGCTTTCGACCTGCAGATGCCGTTCCTCTACTGGCCGGGCGCGACGGTCGAGCGCATCACCCGGGTGTGGGGACGCCCTGCCAACGCCTTTTTGTTCCGGGCTCCTGCGGTGGTAGGAGAGGGTGATTCAGCCGTAGCCGCGGTGCGCGCTTATCTTGACACCCAGTTCAACTCGCTGATGCAGACGGAGCTGATCGGCCCCACGGGACAGGTGATCAAAACCAGCTATCTCGTCAGGCTGAAGAAAGTGGAGGACCAGCACATACCCCGGGAAGTCGACTACCGCAATGAGGTCACCCGTGACAAAACGCGCCTTGAGGTTACCGCGGCTTTCCTGAATGCCGCGTGGCCTGCCGAGATTTTCGAGCCACAGTCGCTGGCCGAGGGCGCGCCGGTGCCGGAACGCCTGACGCGGATCGCTCCATGACGGTGTCCCCTTCGCACCCGGCGGTGGTCTTCGACCTCGACGGTACCCTGCTCGACAGTCTGCCGCTGGTCCTCGCTGCGATCCGTCATGCCATCGAGCCCTTCGGCGGGACGGCGACGATGGATCTTTTCGCTCACCTGGGCGGTCCACCGGAGAAATTCATGGGGCCGCTGGTGGGGGATCCGGCGAATGTTCCGGTCGCGCTCGCCCGGATGCATGCGTTTCACGAGAAGCATCATGAACTGATCCGGCCTTACCCCGGAGCGCTGGATACATTGGCTGCCTTGCGGGAGCAGCGTCGGCCGATCGCAGTCTGGACCGGTCGCGATCGCCGCTCGACAGAGACCCTCATGCGCCGTTGGGGGTTCGAGGGCAGCCTCGCGACCGTGGTTTGCGGAGATGATCTGTCGACGCACAAGCCGCACCCGGAAGGATTGCGGGAGATCCTCCGCCGGCTGGCGCGCGAACCGCGGGAGTGTGTGATGGTAGGCGATGCCGATGTGGATGTGCTGGGTGCGAATGCCTGCGCCGTGGATGCGTTGCTCATCCGGCACCAGCGCACCCCGGCGAAGGAGGTCGTCTCCAAGGCGTGGCGAATGGTGGAGACCCCGGCGGATGCTTACGCGGCGGTTCTCGGCGGAGCGAACTGAAGGGATTTATCCCGGGCTGGAGCTGGGGTGTTTTCCCGGTGCCGATGGACGGTTTTTTCGTTGCGGTCGTTGGAGCACGGATACCTCCTCGCGGACCACCCCGCAGGAACCGTATGGCAAAAAAATCCAAACCATCGAGGCCCTTAACCATCGACCTTCCCACCTCGATGATCGAGAAGATCGAGCTGTGCCGCCGCGGTAATGGATTCTCCAGCAACAGCGAGGTGGTGCGCGCGGCGATCTCCGAGTTTGATTTCGCGACCTGTCGTCCCGAGCAGGAGAAGCATCGGCAGATCTCGGTGCGGATCGCACCCGAGCAGCGGGCGGCACTACAGCGCTACTCCCGCCAGAAGGACGTCAGCGTCGGTGAGCTTCTCCGGATGGCGATCGAGGCGCTGACGGCGCGCAAGTCGCGGCGGCGCTGATCGCGGATCGGGCCGGGCGCGTAGATGGCGCCGCCCCCAGCGGCAGGCTTGCCTTTGCGGCGCACGGTTCTTTTGGTCGCGCGTTTTTCATGAACCTGCCGCCGCTTTCCACCTGGGCCCGCAACGTCTCGCCTTCCCCGACCCTCGCCGTCGACGCGAAAGCCAAGGCCCTGCAGGCGGCGGGCGAGGACGTCTGCGGCTTCGCGGCGGGTGAACCCGACTTCGACACGCCCGAACATATCAAGGAGGCTTGCATCGCCGCGCTTAAGGCGGGCAAGACGAAGTACGCGCCGACCCCCGGCATCGAGCCCCTCCGGCAGGCGATCGTCGACCGGTACTTGGCGGAGTACGGGCTGAAGCTTTCCCCCGCGCAGGCGATTGTTTCTCCCGGCGGAAAGTTCAACTGCTATCTCGGCGTCCTCGCGGTCTGCTCTCCGGGCGACGAGGTGATCGTGCCCGCGCCCTATTGGGTGAGCTATCCGGAGATGGTGAAACTGGCCGGCGCGACGCCGCGCTTCGTGCTCGCCGATGACCGCACCGGTTTCCGGCTTACGCCCGAGATGGTGGAGGCGGCCATCACGCCCCGCACGCGGCTGCTCATCCTCAACTCGCCCTCCAATCCGACGGGTGCCGTTTACACGCGAAAGGAGCTGGAGGCCATCGTGGCCGTCGCTCTGCGCCACAACCTCTATATTCTCTCGGACGAGATGTATGAACATCTCGTCTACGACGACGCCCGGCCGACCTGCATCGCGACCTTCAGCCCGGAGGTGGCCGCGCGCACGATCACCGTGGCGGGCTTCTCCAAGACCTACGCGATGACCGGCTGGCGCATAGGTACCACGGTGGCGCCCCTCCCGATCGCGAAGGCGATCTCCGAGCTGCAGAGCCAGATGTCGTCCAACGTGACGACCTTCGCGCAATTCGGCGCCCTGGCGGCCCTGAAGGAGAAGGAGAAAACCACCGCTGCGGTGCAGCGGATGCTCGTGGCGTTCGACCGCCGCCGGAAGTCGCTGCACGCCGAGCTTAACCGGATCCCGGGCGTGAGCTGCCTGCTCGCCGAGGGGGCATTCTACCTTTTCCCGAACATCTCCTCTTTCGGTCTCAAGGACCTCGATTTCTGCAACCGGCTCCTCGACGAGCAAAAGGTGGCGGCCGTGCCCGGCAGTGCCTTCGGGGCGGAGGGGTACCTGCGGCTTAGCTACGCGACCAGCGACGAGATCATCGCCAAGGGAGTCGCGCGCCTCGCCGCCTTTTGCGCGGGTCTGCGCCGCTGAAGGGCTGCGCCGCCGGGCGCGGCTGAAAATCTGTTTGCCCCGCCGAGCGGCGGAACGTCTTCTCGCCGCTCCTTTTTCCAATGAAGCGCACCCATCACTGTGCCCAGCTGTCCAAGTCCGACCTCGGGACCATCGTTTCCCTGCTCGGCTGGGTGGATACGATCCGCGACCAAGGCGGAATCATCTTTGTCGATCTGCGCGACCGCAAGGGCGTGACGCAGGTGAAGTTGGAGGCGCAGGATAATTCCGCGTTGGCCGGGCAGTTGAAGCATCTCAAGCCCGAGTCGGTGATCGGCATCACGGGCAAGGTCGTGGCACGCCCGGCGGGCACGGAGAACCCTGGCTTGGCGACCGGCGGCATAGAGGTGGTGGCCAGTGAGCTCGAGATCCACAACCTCGCGGATACCCCGCCGTTCCCGCTCGATGACGCGGGGGGAGACAAGGTCAACGAGGACCTGCGACTGACCTACCGGTATATGGATCTCCGGCGCCCGAAGATGCGGCGGAACCTGGAGGTGCGTCATCGCGCGACCAAGTCGATCCGCGACTATTTCGACTCCCAGGAATTCATCGAGGTTGAGACACCGGCCCTGTTCAAGAGCACTCCCGAGGGAGCCCGGGAGTATCTGGTGCCGTCGCGGATTCATCCGGGTCAATTCTACGCGCTCTCGCAGTCGCCTCAGCAGTTCAAGCAGATCCTGATGGTGGCGGGGGTGGAGAAGTATTTCCAGATCGCCCGTTGCTTCCGCGACGAGGACCTGCGCGCCGACCGCCAGATGGAGTTCACTCAGGTCGATGTGGAGGCCTCCTTTGTCACGCGGGAGGACATTTACGCGCTCTTCGAAGGCATGCTGGTCAAGGTCTGGAAGGACGTGCTCGGGGTGGAAATCCCGCGGCCGTTCCCTCGCATGGCGTTCAAGGACGCGATGAACCGGTACGGTGTCGACAAACCCGATGTCCGCTTCGGCCTCGAGTTGGTCGATTTGTCCGAGACCTTCCGTGATTCCTCGTTCAAGGTTTTCCAAGCTGCGGTGGCCGGCGGCGGCGCGGTGAAGGCGCTGAATGCGAAAGGCCTCGCGGACGTCACCCAGGGCGAGCTCAAGAACCTCGAGGACGTGGCGAAGTCGCTGGGCGCGAAGGGCCTCGCCTTCATCAAGGTCGAGGGTGGCGAGTGGAAATCGCCGATCGTGAAATTCTTCTCCGAGGCGGAGAAGGCCGAGTTGGCCCGGCGGCTGGATATGGCCGACGGCGACATCGTCTTTTTCGCGGCCGCGCCCTGGGAAAAGGCATGCGCGATCCTCGGCCGTCTGCGCCTGGAGGCGGCGCAGTTGTTGGTGAAGCGCGGGAAGATGACACTGCGCGCGGACGACTGGAAATTTCTCTGGGTCGTGGATTTCCCGTTGATGAGTTACGATGAGGAGGAGAAGCGGTACGTCGCCACGCACCATCCGTTCACCGCGCCGGTCGCGGAGGACGCCGCACTGCTGGAATCGGATCCTAAGGCGGTGCGCGGGCAGCATTACGACGTGGTGCTGAACGGCATGGAACTCGGTGGTGGCTCCATCCGCATCCATCAACCGACGCTGCAGAAAAAAGTCTTCGAGGACGTGCTGAAGATTCCAGCCGACGTGGTCGAGAGCCGTTTCGGCTACATGCTCAAGGCGTTCACCTTCGGCGCGCCGCCGCATGGCGGCATCGCGTTCGGTCTGGACCGCATGGTCGCGCTGCTCTGCGGCACGACCAGCATCCGTGACGTGATCGCGTTCCCCAAGACCCAGAAGGGGCAGGACCTGATGGCGCAGAGTCCCACGCCTGTGACGGCCCGGCAACTCAAGGACCTGCACATAGCGACGGTGCTCCCCGAGTGAGCGGCGGTCCGACACGATGCTTGCAGCCCGTGAAGCCGCGGGGTTAATTATCCAAACGTTTCCCTTCGCATGAAACTCATCATTGCCATCATCAAGCCGTTCAAGCTCGAGGAAGTTAAGGAGGCCCTGGCGGCCGCCGGGATCGAGGGTATGACGGTCACCGAGGTGAAGGGCTTCGGCCGTCAGAAGGGCCACACGGAAATCTACCGGGGCAGCGAATACACCGTGGACTTCCTGCCGAAGGTTAAACTCGAGGTGGCGGTGTCCGATGACGTGGCGGGCAAGGCGATCGATGCCATCGCCAAGGCCGCCAAGACCGGCAAGATCGGCGACGGCAAGATCTTCGTTCTTCCCTTGGAAGAGGTGGTGCGGATCCGCACCGACGAACGCGGCGAGGCCGCGGTTTAAGCACCCACCAGCGGGTTTAGCGCGGGCCGGCCGGCAGGCCGGCCTTTTTGTTGGGCCGAAGGGTTGGCACGGCCGGTGCTATAGACGGGGTGATTCCTGCACGTTCTCTCCGGTCGACAGGTGCGACGGGGGAGAGCGGGTGGGGCGAAATAAACCTCCACGAACATGACCCGTCCACGTCACCGCCTCCTCAAGACGCTCGCCTGTCTGCTTGCCGCCGGGCTGTCCGCCAGCTCGCTCCTCGCCCAAGCGCCCGCCGCTGCCACGCCTCCGCCTCCGGCTCCGACGCTCGAACAGCGCGTCGCCGGTCTTGAGGCCTACATGAACAACACCGACCCCAGCGCGCCGCTGAAGGTTGGTCCCAAGGACAAGGATGGGAACCCGACCATCCCGGCCGGGCTCACCACGCCCTCTGTGGGCATCGCGGGTCCCGGCCATAACGGCTTCATGATGATCTGCGCCGCCCTGGTGCTCTTCATGACGCTTCCGGGCCTGGCGCTCTTCTACGGCGGCCTCGTGCGGACGAAGAACGTGCTCTCCGTGATGGCCCAGTGCCTGGGCATCGCCGGGCTCGTCACGATCATCTGGTGGGCGGTTGGCTACAGCCTCGTGTTCGGGAAGAACTTCAACAGCCCGTTCCTCGGAGGTTCCGAATTTTTCTTCCTCGCGGGGGTCGATAGTGTGCCGAACACCGACTACGCCGCGTGGGTCTCGCAGAACGTCTTCGCGATGTACCAGCTCATGTTCGCGATCATCACGCCCGCGCTCATCGTCGGCGCCATCGCGGAGCGCATGAAGTTCTCCGCTCTGCTGCTCTTCGTCACCCTGTGGATGTTCGTGGTCTACATCCCGCTCGCGCACATGGTCTGGGGCGTGACCGGCTTCATGAACGGAGTCTGGAACGGAGGGGCCTCGATCAAGGCGATCGACTTCGCGGGCGGCACGGTGGTGCACATGTCATCGGGCTGGTCGGCGTTGGTCCTCTGCTTGATCCTCGGTCCGCGTCTCGGCTTCGGTAAGACTCCGATGCCCCCGCACAGCCTCGTGCTCTGTATGATCGGCACCGGGATGCTTTGGGTGGGCTGGTATGGCTTCAATGCGGGGTCGGCGGTCGCGGCCGATGGAGTGGCCTCCAATGCGTTCACCACCACGACCCTTGCCACCGGGGTGGCCTCTTTCGCGTGGGCCGCTCTGGAGTACATTACCCGCGGCAAGGCCAGTGTGCTCGGCTTCTGCTCCGGAGCCGTCGCCGGACTTGTGGTCGTGACGCCGGCATGCGGATTCATCACCCCCGGCTCGGCGGTTCCGCTCGGGGTGCTTGCCGGAGCGATCCCGTTCTTCGCCTGCACCAAGCTGAAGCAGATGCTGAAGTATGACGACGCCCTCGACACCTTTGGTGTTCACGCGGTTGGCGGCACTCTCGGTGCATTGCTCTCCGGTTTCTTCGCCAACGCCTCGGTGAACGGAAATCTCAATCTCAACCTCAAGGACATCGTCGGCAAGACGCTCTGGCTCGAGCAGCTCAAGGCGATCGCCGTGACCCTCGCGCTCTCGATCGTGGCCACGGTCATCCTCGCCTTTATCGTCAAGGCAATCGTGGGGCTACGGCCCTCCGTGGAGGCCGAGCAGGAGGGTCTCGATCTCACCGACCACGGAGAGGAAGGCTACATCTACGAGTCCAAGTCCTGATCCCCTAACCTCAAACCAGACGTCCCATGAAACTCATCATCGCCATCATCAAGCCGTTCAAGGTCGAGGAAGTGAAGGAGGCCCTCGCCGGCGCCGGCATCGAGGGAATGACCGTCACGGAGGTAAAAGGCTTCGGCCGCCAGAAAGGGCACACAGAGATCTACCGGGGCAGCGAGTACACGGTGGACTTTCTGCCCAAGGTCAAAATCGAGGTCGCCGTGGCCGACGAGGCGGCCGGCAAGGCCGTCGACACCATCGCGAAGGCTGCGAAGACCGGAAAGATCGGTGACGGTAAGATCTTCGTCCTTCCGCTCGAGGAGGTGGTGCGCATCCGCACCGACGAGCGCGGCGAATCGGCCGTCTGATCCGGTTCATACCCGCTTCAAGCCGGGCCCCCGCGGGCCCGGCTTTTTATTTTCGACCTCCAAAAGAAACGCCGCCCGGGGAACCGGGCGGCGTTTAGTTCCTAGGTTACGCGGATTGTTAGGCGGGCGCGGCGGCCTTCCGCTTGTCGGGGAGGGCGCGGCTCGAGACCTCCGCCTTCAGGCGGGTGAGGCAGGCGTCCGCGGTGAGCACGCCTTCGTCGCCACGGGCGCGGGAGCGGACGGACACGCTGTTGGCCTCGGCCTCCTTCTGGCCGATGACGAGGGTGTACGGCACCTTGTCGATCTCGGCGCGGCGGATCTTGGCGCCCAGCTTGTCGCTGTGTTCGTCGAGGGTGGCGCGGAGCCCCTCGGCCTTGAGGCGGGCGAGGAGCGCGCGGGAGTGCTCGAGGGTTTTCTCGCTGATAGGCACGAGACGCACCTGCTCGGGGGCCAGCCACAGGGGGAAATCGCCGGCGAAGTGCTCGATGAGCACGCCGCAGAAACGCTCCATGGAGCCGAACGGCGCGCGATGGATCATGACCGGCCGGTGCGGCTGGTTGTCAGCCCCGATGTAGGACAGGTCGAAGCGGATCGGCAGGTTGTAGTCGACCTGGACCGTGCCAAGCTGCCACTCGCGTCCGATGACGTCCTTGATGACGAAATCGATCTTCGGGCCGTAGAAGGCGGCCTCGCCGGGTTCCTCGGTGAACGGGACGCCGAGGGTCTTCGCGGCCTCGCGGCAGGCGTTCTCGGCCTTGTCCCAGTTCTCGGCGTTGCCGGTGTACTTGTTGGAGTCCGGATCGCGCAGACCTACGCGCACGCGGTAGTCCTGCATGCCGAGGGTCGTGAGCACGATCTTCACGAGGGAGAGGCAGCCGAGCACCTCTTGCGCGACCTGTTCCTCGGTGCAGAACAGGTGGGCGTCGTCCTGCGTGAAGCCGCGGACGCGCGTCATGCCGTTCAGCTCGCCGCTCTGTTCCCAGCGGTAAACGGTGCCGAACTCGGCGAGACGCACGGGCAGGTCGCGGTACGAGTGCGGCTGCGAGGCGAAGATCTTGATGTGATGCGGGCAGTTCATCGGCTTCAGCATGAAGCCGCTGAGCAATTGATCGTCGGGCCGCACGCGGTCGGCGGTGATCGATTCACGCCCGGTGCGCGCGTTGATCTGGTCGCGCATCTGGCCTGACACCGCCTCGAGGCGGGCGAAGACCTCGCCGCACGGGCAGTTCTCGGAGATCGCGCGGGCGAGGGACTCGTTCTCCACCACGGGGGAGAATTGCGAGTCCTTGTAGTACGGGAAGTGACCGGAGGTCTTGTAGAGCTCCAGCTTGCCGATGTGCGGAGTGAAAACCTGCGAGTACCCCTGCTTGCGGAGTTCCTCGCTGATGAACGTCTGCAATTCCTGGCGGATGGTCGCGCCGTTGGGGGTCCAGAGGATGAGGCCCTGGCCGACGTCCTCGTCGATGTGGAAAAGCTTCAGTTCACGACCGAGTTTCCGGTGGTCGCGGAGGCGCGCCTGCTCCAGCTGGGTGAGGTAATTCGCGAGCTCGTCCTTGCTGGCGAAGGCCGTGCCGTAGATGCGCTGCAGTTGCTTGTTGCGTTCGTCGCCGCGGTGGTAGGCGCCGGCGATCGAGAGCAGCTTGAAGGCCTTGAGCTTGGAGCTGTACCGCACGTGCGTGCCGGCGCAGAGGTCCATGAACTCGCCGTTCTGGTAGAACGAGATCTTCTCGCCTTCCGGAATATCGGCGAGGCGGCCGATTTTGTAACGTTCCTGCCCGCGTTGGCGGATGATGTCTTCGGCTTCCGCGCGCGACACCTCGCGGCGCAGGAAGGGCTGGTTCTCCTCGGCGACCTTCTTCATCTCCGCCTCGATCCGCGCGAGGTCCTCGGTGGTGAACTTATGGTCGAGGTCGAAGTCGTAGTAGAAACCGGTGTCCGTCGGCGGCCCGATGTCGAGTTTGGCCTCGGGGAAGAGGCGGAGGACGGCGGTCGCCAGCACGTGCGAGCACGAGTGGCGAAGTTCTTCGAGCGGTGTCATGGGCATGGCGGCGATGGGCCGGCCCGGCGCACGATTGCCGGTCCGGAAGGAGCGAGAGCGCCCGCAAATCGGCGCGCTGTCAACGCGCCGGCGCGGGTGAACGAATCGCGACGGCTATTTGCGCAGCGGCTCGAGCGTCCAGCCGTCCTTGCGGTCGAGCATGGTCCAGCCCGCGGCGGCGATTTCCCCACGCAGCGCGTCGGCGGCCTTGAAATCCTTCGTCTGCTTGGCGGCCCAGCGGCGCTCGGCGAGGGCAGTGACCTCGGCGGGAACCGCCGCGACCGGCGCCCGGGCGGCGAGGTCCAGCCCAAGGGCGAACATCGCCCGGTCGAAGAGGGCGGCGTTGATGTCCGCCGGGGATGCGGATTTGAGCGTGGCAAAGAGCGCGCCGAGCGCACCGGGGAAGTTCAGGTCGTCTTGCAGCGCGGCGAGCACCGGCGCGAAGACGTCGACGGATCCACCCGCGCCCGGGATCGCCGCGCGCGCGGCACGCAGGGTGCGCAGGGCGCTCGCCGCGGCGTGCAGGGAGTCGAGCGTGAAGTTCAGCTGCTTGCGGGGATGGCCCATGAGCAGCGCGTAGCGCACCGCCATCGCCTCGTGTCCTTTTGCGACGAGGTCCCGCAGGGTGTAATAGTTTCCCTTGCTCTTGCTCATCGTGGTGCCGTCCACGAGCAGGTGCTCGCTGTGGTACCAGTGGCGCGAGAAGGGTACGCCGTTGCAGCACTCGCTCTGGGCGATCTCGTTCTCGTGGTGCGGGAAC
>CAXRGI010000230.1:0-7562 GCA_964229935.1 Opitutales bacterium | reverse complement strand
TCCTGGCCTCCTTCACTTCCTCCGGTACCTGGCCTTCCATGGCCGCCGCCGGTGTGCCGGTGCGGATGCTGTACTTGAAGATGTAGGCCATGTCGAAATCACACGCCGAGAACAGCTCACGCGTTTGCGCGAAATCCTCCTCGGTCTCCCCGGGGAAACCCACGATCACATCGGTCGAGAAGTGCATCGCGGGGTTCACCGCGCGCAGGGATTCCACGATCGCCCGATAACGGTCGCGCGTGTAGGGCCGGTTCATCGCGCGGAGTATCCGGTCACTGCCGCTCTGCATCGGCAGGTGCACATAGGGACAAAGCTTCGGCAGCCGGGCGTAGGCCGCCACAAGGTCCGGCTTGAATCCACGCGGGTGGGGCGAGGTGAAGCGGATGCGGGCGATCCCTTCGATTTCATGCACCCGTTCAATCAGCTGTACGAATGGGCTTATGCCTCCCGGCCGGGGAACATCGCGCCGGCCGTAGCTCGTGACAATCTGGCCCAGCAAGGTGATCTCCCGCACGCCGCGTTCCGCCAGCTCGCGGCATTCCGCGACGATGTCGTCCATCGGCCGGGAGCGTTCGTCGCCCCGCGTCTTAGGCACGATGCAGAACGAGCAATCCATGTCGCAGCCCTGCTGTATGGAGACGAACGCCGTCACCTTGCGCTCCTCCCCGGCACCCGCCTCCGTGTGGTCGCGAATCGTGTTCTGCGAACCCGCCTCCTCCGCGATGTCCACGATAGTCTCACCGACCGGCACCCCCGCCTCCCGAGCCGCGCGGAGGTTGTCGAGATGGCCCGGCACCTGGTGGAACTTCTGGGTTCCGATGATCAGATCCAGATCCGGCAGCTGTTCCAGCAGCGCCGCCCCGCGGTTCTGCGCCATGCAGCCGAGGATCCCGAGCACGAAGTCCGGCTGGCGTTTCTTCCGCTGCTGCAGGTAGCCGGCCTTTCCAATCGCTTTCTGCTCGGCCGCGTCCCGTACGCTGCAGGTGTTCAGAAGCAGGATATCGCAATCGTTCTCGTCGGCCACGATGCGGTAACCGCGGGCACGCAGCATCGCCGCGACAGCCTCGCTGTCGCGCTCGTTCATCTGGCAGCCGTAGGTCTTGATATGGACGCGATTCACCGGCGACGAAGGGCTTTAGCTAGACGGGGCGGGGGAGGGGTCAACGCGGTAAACCTTCCGCCGCCGGCTTTCGGCTGGGAAGCCGGCGGCGGGAGACCTACCAAGTACCGCATGTCGCTTCTCGCGCTCCTTTTCGCGCTAAACGCCGCCTTGCGGGCGGATAAAAAATGAAGGCGTTAACCACCACGCTTCTCGCGCTGGTTCTGACGACGTGCGCGTTGGCGCAAAGTCCGGTGGCCAGCTCCGATCGCGACGAGTTCTACCGGTTCGCACGCGATCTCTTCGAGCGGGCAGCACCTCCGGAAGTCCGGCTGCTTTATGAGTTTCCCGCCCGCGACGAGTGGGATTTCCATGTCAGTCGGCTGGAACGCGCTTTGACGGGTGGATCATTGCCGGAGCTCGCGGCCCTGGCGACCGAAGCGCGACCAGCGCTTGCAACCCTGCGATTGGTTCCCGGCGCGGATGAAGTCGCGGACTGGTTGGGGCAGCGCGTCGACGCGATGGAGGCAGCCGCGCAGGCGGTGACGCCGCCGACACCGCTCACGCCGAAAGGACCCACAATCCCCGCCGTCCAACCGGTGCCGCATTATAATCTCTGGCTTGGTCGGGTCCGCGGGCGACCGCTTCCCGATCGGGCCTCGCAGCTGATGCCGCGGTTGCAGGCGGTTTTTCGCGCTGAAGGAATCCCGGCGGAGCTGGCGTGGATCGCGGAAGCCGAAAGCTCTTTCAATCCGGCGGCGCGCAGTCCGGTTGGGGCGCGTGGCCTCTTCCAACTCATGCCCGCCACGGCACGCTCGCTCGGGCTGAGCACGTTTCTCCCTGATCAGCGCACGGACCCGGAGCGCTCCGCCCGGGCAGCGGCGGTCTATCTGCGTAACTTGCACGGGCGTTTCCGCAATTGGGCGCTGGTGCTCGCAGCTTATAACGCCGGTGAGGGGCGAGTCGGACGAACCCTACAGGACCGGCGGGCGGACACCTTCACCGCCATTGCGGACTTCCTGCCGGCGGAGACGCGCATGTATGTTCCGAAAGTCTGCGCGCTTATCGCCACCCGCGCGGGGGTGACGCTTGACCGGATTCCGCCGCCGCGCTGAAGCCGCGCGCCGGCCGGGTTTGTGGTCGCCAGACGGGCTTGCCGACGTTTGCTCGCGCCATGGGATTTTTCGACCGATTCAGCACGCGGAAAGACGAACCTTCACCCGCACGGCCGACTGCGTCTTCCGAACCCACCGCCGGTGCTCCCGTCGTGACTGGAGTGAAAGCAAGGTTGCTTGCGGCGCGCGAGAAACTCGAGGCGAAGGACTTGCCGGGTGCGATGGCGGTGTACGAGGAAGTGCTGGCGGGCGCCGGGGATCGCGCCGACGTGCTGGTGGCGATCTCCGGCGACCTCGGGACCCACGGGCATGTGGAGCAGATCATCGAGCTCGTCGCCCCGCGTTATGTCGCCGACCGCCACGGCCCGGCGACCGGGCTCAATTTATTGCAGGCCTATCTCGCGGTCAGGAACTCGGACGCCGCCCAGCACGTGCTCGACATCCTGTTCGCCTTGAATCGGCCCGAGTTGGAGGAACGCCTGCACGGCTTTTCCAATGCCATCGCCGAGATATTGGCGGCGGATGGCGAGTTCGCCGGCGCGCCTGCATCGGGTGGCGGAGCCGGGGAACCCGCGCGCATCGGACTCGTGACGATCAGCAAGCCGGTCTGGTTCTACGGTCTCGAGGCTTGCGGGGATCGTCTGCTGCCGCCGAAGGAAGGCCGCTTGCGCCGCATCGCGTTCGCCCAGCTTGCGCAGATCGGAGCGCCCATGGATGAAAAAGCGATGCGGGCGCCCGAGGACGAGCTCGGCCGATTGTCGCGCGCGATCCCGCTCTGGTTTGCCGAAACGTTTTATTTTTCCGCGGCCTACGCGCCGGCGGCGGCGATCGGTTACCGCTCCGGACAGAGTGGACCAGCGGATAATCACCCCGCGGTTTTCAACGCCGAGTGGACGATCGGTAACCTGAGACAACTCGTGGAAACTGCCGGCGAGGGCTTTGACTACATTGTGACCGGGGCACTGCGGTCCACCGCGGGCGACTACGAGTTGGTGCTGCGCGTCTGGGAGGTTTCCTCGTTTCGTGAGCGGAAAGCCTTCACGGCGCGATGGACTCCCGGCACAGCCGATACGACGTTGTCGCGTCTCCATGGCGAGGTGCGCGCCTACATGGAGTGGTCGCCCTCCAGCGCGGCGTTCGCGTACGTGGTTCCCGCGCAGCCGCGGGCGTGGCTCGAGACGATCGGTGCTTCCGCCGGACTTTTTCTCGCGGAAAAGAACATCCTGCCGCCGTCATGCCTACGACCCGTGGCCGAGGATCTGGCCGCGGCCGCTGCGCGAGCGCCGCAGAGTGAGGCCGCGTCATTGGCATTCCTCACCTTGCAGGCGCGCGCCGCAAAGCTCGGAATCATGGAGCCTTCGGACGTACCGCTGGCGCGTTCGCCGCTCGTGCAGGAGGCGCGGCGCGCGCTGGGTTGAGCCTGCCTGCCTAGGCGGCGTTGACGGCCAGCTGGCCGCAGCCCGCGGCAATGTCGATTCCCCGGCGCTGCCGCACGGTGCAAGGTAGACCGAACTCCTCGCGCAGCACGCTCTGGAAAAGTCGCACGGGCTCCGCGCGGGTCGGTTCCCCTTCGTATCCTCCGGTCGGATTCAGCGGGATGAGATTCACCTGAGCGGGCAGCCCGCGGAGCAGCCGCCCCAGCTGTCGTGCCTCCTCGGGTGAGTCGTTGCGACCCGCGATGAGCGTCCACTCGTAGAAGATGCGGCGGCCGGTGGATTCGCTGTAGGTGCGGCAGGCGGCCATCAGTTCATCGAGTGGCCAGCGGCGGGCGCCGGGAATCAACGCGGCGCGTCCGTCCTGGGTCGCGGCGTGGAGGGAAACGGCGAGGTGGAGCGGCCGCCCCTCGCGCGCGAGGCGCAGGATGCCCGGCACGACGCCGACCGTGCTCAGCGTGATCCGTTCGGCGGCGAGCGCGAGGCCCGCCGGATCGCGCAGGATGTCCACCGCACGCATGACCGCGTCGTAATTATGGAGCGGTTCTCCCATGCCCATCAGCACAATGTTCCGTAGACGCCGTTCCGGCGCGGCCCCCGCCTCGCGCGCCGCCTTTGGCTGATCCGCACGATCGCCCTGCCGCTCCCCGAGTTTGTCACTCAATACGTGACGCAGCTCCGGGGAGCCTGCGGATGAGCCGACTGACTCGGAGGGCGCAGCGCGGAGGGCGCGGGCGACGTGGACGGCCTGCGCCACGATCTCGCCGGCGACGAGATGGCGCGTGAAGCCCATCTGGCCGGTGGCGCAGAAGACGCAGCCCATCGCGCAGCCGGCCTGCGAACTCACGCAGGCGGTGACGCGGCCCGAGTAGCGCATGAGGACCGTCTCGATTTTCCGGCCATCCTCCAGGGCAAGGAGATATTTGCGCGTGAAGCCGTCAGTGGAGTCGGTCGCGAGCGCGACCCCGGGCGAAGTCAGGCGCGCTCCCGCCGCCAGACGGTCGAGGATGCGCGGAGGCAGTCCGGGCATCTCCTTTTCGGTGATAGCGGTGGCGAGCCCGAGGTAGAGGCGGTTCCACACGGTGTCGGCGTGGACTGTCGCCAGACCCCAGCGGGCGAAAAGCAGCCGCAGCTCGTTCCGCGTGAGATCGTGGAGGTTGACGGGGGTCTCTTCCACGGTGCGGGGCTCAGGACGTCGCGGTGACGACCGGCTCGGGAGCGGGCCGCAGGGAGGCGAGAGCGGTTTCAATCGTCACCTCCTGACGACGCCGAACGAGGAAAAAACTCACCGTGCGGAAACCGAGATCCGCTAGCATCTGGAGCGCTTCCTCGTAGCGGTCGGCCACGCGGGAGGGCCGATGGGCGTCCGCGCCGAGCACGACCGGGATTCCGCGTTCGCGGATCAGTTCGAGCATGCGCGGTCCCGGGTTCATCTCGGGCACGGACTTCAGCAGACCGCTGGTATTGAGCTCCATCGCGACACCGGTGCGGGCGATGCGGTCGAGTGCGCGGGTGATGTCGGGCTCTATCCGGGAGAATTCCCAGTCCCGCGGTGAATCATTCTTCACCAGGTCGGGATGGGCGAGGGTATCGAAGAGGCGGGTCTCCGCGGATTCGGCGAGATGTTGGAAGTACAGCTGCTGGTAGGCGAATGGATCACCTTTGAAATACTTCGCGCGGTAATGCCCGACCTGCATGTGCACCGAGCCGAGCACGTGGTGAAGAGGGGCACGGGCGTGGAGTTTCTCCGCCCAAGCCTCGACGCCCGGGAAATAGTCGCTCTCCAATCCGAGCCGCACATCCACGCGGCCGGCGAATTCCTCGCGGGTCGCAGCCACGAGTTCGATGTAGCGGTCGAACTCCTCCGGCGCCATGCGGTGGTCGATCCCGAGCCCGTCGGGCAACGGCCCGTGGCAGGTGATGATGATCCCCTTAAGTCCACGGCTTTCCGCCACGGCCGCGTACTCCGCGGGCTCGCCGACCGCGTGCTTGCAGAGCGGCGTGTGCGAGTGGGACTCGTAGAGGACGGGAGCGGACACGGGCCCGGTTTTAGAAGAACGTGTAGTACCGGCCCTCCGCCAAGCGGCGGATCAGGAGGGCGAGTTCCATCGCGTGGTAATCACCCCACATGCACGCCTCACCGCACGGAACCTTGCGGCCGCGCGGAACGTGGTCCCAGCCGTTGGGGCGGTGGTACACGCTGTGCAGCAACAGGCCCTGGTGTCGGGAATCGGCGGAAAGGTACGGCTCGTCAAAAATCGTGTCGGCGATGGTAAGACCAGCCTGCAGGTAACGGCGGCCCGCAGCCGGGCTGCCTTTGGCGGCGAGGTACTGGCCAAGACGGATGAAGCCTTGGGCGGCGATCGCCGCCGCCGAGCTGTCGACGGGCTCGTGGTCGTTGAAAGGATCCGCGTCGCGTTTCGTGATGTCTCCGAGGTGGTGGAGGCCGGGCGCGCCGCTGTCCCAGTACGGGACGCCGTCGCGGGCGGAGTAGCCGTCGATGTAGAAATCGGATGCGGCGCGGGCGGTCTCGAGGAAGAGATCCGTGACGGCGCGGCGGCCACCGACGGCGTCGAGGTCGGAGCCCCGCACGGTCTCGAGAAACTCGAGCTGCTCCGCGTAGCCGCAGATGATCCACGCCGCACCTCGGGTCCAGGTGGTGAAGGGCGAGTAGCCCTGCTGCGAACTCGGGCAGCGGAACTGGCCGTCGTTGCGGTTGAAAACGCTTTCGTGCGCCACGCGGCCGCGCAGGTCGTAGCTGTCGCGCCCCTGGCCGAAGAACACGTTGAAGCGCGCGGTGGCGGCGGCGTGCTCGATCGCGCGATGGAGGAGGTTCACCGGCTTGTCTCCCTCGGCCATGAGCACGTGGCCCAGCTGGTGGGCGACGACCAGCGAGCGCATCGAGCGGATGGTGTCGGCGAAGAGCGACTGCGGGCCGTTGAACGAGTAGACGTAGCCCGAGGGCGCGACGCCGGCCGAGCCGGGCACCGGCGACCACGGGGCGCGGTACGCGGTCGTGACATGCCGTGCGGCCTGCACTGCGCCCGAGACCTTCAAGGCGACCTCGGTGTAATCCAGCTCACCCTGATCGCGGGCGATCCGGCCCTCGAGGATGAGGCGGCGGAGGTTGCCGTACGTGGAGATGTTGTTGAAGCCGTGGTCGTGCACGCCGACGTGCGAGACGTGCGACGCCATGTGGCGGAGAGTCTTCGCGCGGCCGAGCTTCAGCATCGCCTCGTCGCCAGTGGCGTCGAAGTGGAGAAACGACATTCCGAACTGGAAGCCCTGCGTCCACTCCGTCCAGCCACGTGAGGTGTAGCGGCCCTTCCAGGTGAAGACGGGCGTGCCCCGCGTGGAATCCCACGAGGCGTCGATCGCGCGGATTTTCGACCCCGCGAGCTCGAACACGCGGGCAGTCTTCTTTTGCAGCTTCTGCGGCGTCAGGCCGGTTTTGATCTTCATGGCTTGAAAGTGGCGGAGCGTGAACGTGCCGGCGGGCTCGGGGTGAAACAAGGGCGAAAGGGTTTTCCGACCGACCGCGCGGTTTCTGACTTTGCAGTCGCGGCGGCGGGCGACAACGTTCTCTCCATGGTCAAGGGCCAGCGAGTCGTCTGCATCAATGATGTGTTTTCCCCCACGGTCCGGGCGCTGTACCGACAGCTCCCGGTGAAGGACAACATCTACATTATCCGCGAGGTCTTCCTCGGACGGGAAAAAATTGTGAAGGGAGGCGACACCGCGACGGTTGGCCTCTTGCTCGAGGAGTTGGTCAATCCGAAGGACCCCTTTCACCAGGGTGAGCAGGAGCTCGGCTTCACCTCCGAGCGCTTCGCGCCTCTCAACGAATTGCCTGACGAGAAACGCGAGGTTGAGGAAACTGTCGGGATCGGCGCGTGGGCGCCGGCCTGAGGAGGC
>CAXRGI010000229.1:0-8441 GCA_964229935.1 Opitutales bacterium | reverse complement strand
CCGCCGCGGCAACGGGGCGCATCGTGCGCGAGGATTTCCGGCCGGGTTACGACTATGTCGCCGGCGACGCCACCGCGGCCTACGGCGGGCGCCTCACGAAGGCGTGGCGTCATGTGGTCTTCCTCAAGGGAGCGCGGCCTTGCGTCGTGATCTATGACGAGCTCGTGGCGTCGCGTCCGGCGACTTACCAGTTTATGCTGCACGCGCCGCGCGCGTTCACGGTCGACGAGGCCGCGGGCCGCCTGCGGATGGAGCAACCGAAGGCCGGCGTGGAGCTCGCCTACCTCGCGCCCGAGCCGCTAGGCTTCAAGCAGACCGACGGCTTTAACCCGCCGCCCACGCGAGAATTCCCAAACCTCTGGCACGTCGAGGCGGGCACGCGCGCGAAACGCGCCGAGATCGGCGTCGCGACGGTGATGGTGCCTTATCGCGCCGGGCAGGGCGCGTCATGGACCGCGCGGCGGAGCGAGACGTCCGCGGGTGTTGCCATAGAGATCGATCTTGGGACGGAGAAGACGACGGTGGTATTCCCTAAACTCGGAACCGACACCCCCGTACGGGTTGAGCGACGGTGAGTAATCGGCGTCGTGAGGCGCTGCGGAAAGGCTCCGCGGTGGCACAACCACGGATGGCCGCGGATAAACACAGATCCGGGAGTTCCGGTGGGCGAACCACGAATAGACACGAAGGGACACGAATTAAGGGTGCTGGTAGGATGTAGGCGCGGCCGCCCGCCGCGGTTTATGCTGCGACCGGACGTCCCGAGGCGATTCGGTCGGCTCGGATCTTTACCGGAGATTTCTCTGAACTCTCAGCTGAGAGGGATCAGGCCGAAGCGTCGTCTGTCTCACCGGTCTTTGCGGCCTTGCGGTTCAAAATCCGGCGGATCGAGCTAGGGGCCGAAACAACTCCACGGTGGCACAACCACGGATCGACACGGCTGCACACGGATTTGATCCCTTGGTCCGGTGTTATGTTGAAGCGGCTGAGCCACGAATGGACGCCAAGAGACACGAATCAGGAGGGCCTGATGTAGCCGCGGCTGCAGCCGCGGACCACTCCGCGGATCCGACGGCTTTTCAGAATGCCCGGGTCTTCACCTCGGGTTTCGCAGAGCCCGCAGATGAGGTCGGATCGGAAGGAAGCTCCAGAAGCCTGATCCGCGCTATCTGAGAAATCTGAGGTTGAACCGGATTGGTCCGAAACCCCGTTCCCCACCGCTCACGCGAGATCCTTTGGGCCGAACGCGTGCGGGAGCAGCTCCGGCAGGGTCGTTTCGAAGCGCCGGGCGGAATCGCACACGCTGATCACCACCGCGTCGGGACCGAATTCATTGATCACCTGCCGGCAGGCGCCGCAGGGCAGGGTGGGCTGCTTGGTCGGCGTGTAGACGGCGACCGCGCGGATTCGCCGCTCGCCCGCCGCCGCCGCCGTAAAGATCGCCGTGCGCTCGGCGCAATTGCAGAGCCCGTACGAGGCGTTCTCCACGTTGCAGCCGGCATACACGCGTCCGGACTCCGTCAGGATCGCGGCCCCCACGCGGAATTTGGAATAAGGGGCGTACGACTGCTTGGCGGCGGCGCGGGCGGCGCGCTCGAGACGGCGGCGTTGGGCGGGGGTTGGCATGGGCCGGATTGTTCGGCGAAACTCACGGTCGTCCTCGTCCGGTTCAAACGCCAAATCGGTCGGGCGGTCCTCAACGATCCGCGCCAACGCCTCGCCTCCACGGCCGCGGCTTTTTGCCCTTCACATCGGCCGTACACGGGCGTCCCCTCATGGAGGACCGTGACCAACAATCGTTTTTACCAGGATTTTGATTTCGAGCGCAGCGGCGGGGAGCGCCGGCGCGATTACCGGACGCCTTTCCAGATCGACCGCGACCGCATCATCCACGCGCACGCCTTCCGGAAGCTGCAGTCGAAGACGCAGGTGTTCCTCTCGGGCGAGTACGACTTCTACCGCACGCGGCTCACGCACTCGATGGAGGTGGCGCAGATCGGGCGGTCGATCTGCACCTACCTGCAGTCACGAGGGGCCCCGTTGGAGCCGGACTTCACGATCGACAGCGACTTGGTAGAGGCGGTCTCCCTCGCCCACGACCTCGGGCATCCGCCGTTCGGCCATTCCGGCGAGCGGACGCTGCAGGAATTGATGGCGCGCTGGGGTGGCTTCGAGGGCAACGCGCAGACGCTCCACCTGCTCACCGAGACGATGTACCAGAACGAGGCGGGGGTGCGCGGCATGGAACCCACGCGGGCGCTCCTGGACGGCGTGCTGAAGTACAAGCGGCTCTTCCGCGAGTTCCCGTCGCCGCCCACGCGCCACTTTCTCTACGACGGGCAGGAACGCCACCGTTCGTTCGTCTTCGGCGGCGCTCCGATCCCCGGCGATCTGCTCGCGCGAGGCGGGTTGAACGGCTTCAAGAGCATCGAGTGCCAGATCATGGACTGGGCCGACGACGCGGCTTATTCCGTCAATGATATCGTCGACGGCGTGAAGGCCGGTTTCCTCACCATCGAGCGGGTTGAGCAGTGGGCGGCGGGCGAGGGGATCGACGCCGAGCGCCAGCGCTGGCTTGAGCAGGTGATCAACGCGATCCGCGCCGACCGGCTGGAGAATGTTTTTTCCCAGCGTATCGGGGCATTCATCACCGCCTGCCGGCTGCGGGAGCGGAAAAACTTCATGTCGGGTGTCACGCACCGGTACCGCTTCGAGCTCGTGGTGGCCCCGGCCGTCGAGCGCGAGGCCACCTTCTACAAAAAGATGGCCAACGACATCATCTTCGAGAGTCCCCAGCTGCAGCAGATGGAACACAAGGCGCGCCGCGTGCTGTTCCAGCTGTGGGAATCGTGCTGGCGCAACTACGTCGACCGCGGTCCCCGCGTCATCAACATCCTCCCGCCCCGCGTGGGCCGCCTGATCGACGCGGCGGAGGGCGAAGCCGCCAAGGCCCGTCGCATCTGCGACTGGTTGGCCGGCCTCACCGACGGCATGATCGTGCGCACCCACCGGCGGCTCTTCGATCCTGAGTTCGGGAGTCTGCGCGACCTCAGCTGAATCGTCGGCGGAGGCATTCGCGGGCGTCGGTTGCCTTTGGCCGGTAAACATTCAGCGTCACCTTGCGCTCAGCCCCTTCGTCATTTCGTCACCCACGTATGTCGCGCCCCGTCACCTGCTTTCGTTCCGTCGCTCTCGCGGCCGCGCTACTTGCCGCGGTGCCGGCGGCTCCGGCCGATCCCGCGCGCAACTACCGCTCCTCCGTTGAGCCGCTGCTGGCAAAGTACTGCCTCGATTGCCACGGCGGCGGAATCCGCAAGGGCGGGGTGTCCCTTGACGAACTGGGCTCCGACGCCGAGCTCGTGCGCCGGCATGATGTCTGGCTCGCGGTGCTCAAGAATGTCCGCGCCGGCCTGATGCCGCCGCGTGAGGAAGGCGCCGCGCGGCCCTCGGCGGCCGAGATCGAGACACTCTCCCGTTGGATCAAGTACGAGGCCTTCGGCATCGACTCCGCCGATCCCGACCCCGGCCGGGTGGCGCCGCGGCGGCTGAACCGCGTCGAGTACCGCAACACGATCCGCGATCTCACCGGCTTTGATTTCAACAGCGAGGTGGAGTTCCCGCCGGACGACACCGGCAACGGCTTCGACAACAACGGCGAGGTGCTCACGGTTTCCCCGCTGCTGCTGGAGAAGTACCTCGCGGCGGCCGAGACTATCGTCGAAAAGGCGGTTCCGAAGGTCCCGCGGGTCGTGCGCGAGCGCGTCTACTCCGGCCGGGATTTCCGGGCGGAGGGCGGCCCGGGCGCCGGGGATCAGCTCAACGCCCGCCGGGCCGTCACCGTCTCGCGCTCCTTCGAGGTCGACCGGGCTGATCGCTACCAGGTCGTCATGGACCTGGAGACCCGCGGGACCTTCGATTTCGACGGCAGCCGCTGCCGGCTGATCGGGCGCATCGACGGTGAGGAAAAATTCAACGAGCTGGTCGTCTGGTCCGAGCGGCGCCCGCTGAGGCGGGAGTTTGAGGTCGAGTGGCGGCCGGGCCGCCATGTGATTTCCTTCGAGGTGGTGCCGCTCCCTTCCGCCGACGAGGGGACCGCCGCCGCCGGTCGTCCGCAGAGCGTGAAGGGACAGACCAGCGTCACCATGAGGGTCGGTTCGGTGACCGTGCGCGGTCCGCTCAGCCCGCGGCATTGGATCGCGCCCGAGAACCACGCGCGCTTTTTCCCCGGTCCGCTCGTGGGCGCGGACCCCGCGGAGCGTGACCGTCGCGCCGGCGAGCTCCTCGTCGCCTTCGCGACCCGGGCGTTCCGTCGTCCCGTCGACAACGCCGCGGTGGAGCGCCTGGTGGGGCTGGCGCGTCAGGTTTACTCCGAGCCCGGCCGGACTTTCGAGGAGGGCGTGGGCCGCGCGATGATGGCGGTGCTGGCCTCGCCGCGATTCCTGTTCCGCGTCGAGACCTCCGAACCGGGCGCTCCCGCCGGACCGCACGCGCTCTTGGACGAGTGGTCGCTCGCCTCGCGTCTCTCGTATTTTCTCTGGTCGACGATGCCCGACGACGAGTTGCTCGCGCTCGCGGGCCGCGGTGAACTCCGGCGCAACCTCCGCGCGCAGGTCGACCGCATGATCCGCGACCCGAAGGCGCTGGCCTTTGTGCGCAATTTCACCGGCCAGTGGCTGCAGGCGCGTGACGTGGAGTCGGTGCCGATCAACGCCCGCGTCGTCCTCGGGCCGAACGCGCGGCCGAACCGCGATGGCCGCGTCGAATTCGACGGCGTCTTCCGGCGCCTGATGCGTTCCGAGACGGAGGCCTACTTCGAGCATGTCCTGCGGGAGGACCGCAGCCTGCTGGAGCTGGTCGACTCCGACTACGCCTTCCTCAACGCCCGCCTCGCCGAGCACTACGGCGTGCCCGGGGTCGAGGGCGACGAGCTCCGCAAGGTCACCCTGCCGCCGGACAGCCCGCGCGGCGGTGTCATCACCCAGGGAACCGTTCTGGCCGTTACCTCCAACCCCACGCGCACGTCGCCGGTCAAACGAGGGGTTTTCATCCTCGATAACATCCTCGGCACGCCGCCCCCGCCTGCTCCGCCCGACGTTCCCGATCTCGAGGAAGCGCGGAAGGAATTCAAGGACCGCGAGCCGAAGCTGAGCGAGATGCTCGCCGCCCACCGCGGCAACAAGCTCTGCCACTCGTGCCATTCGCGCATGGATCCGCTCGGGCTAGCGTTGGAGAACTTCAACGCGCTCGGTGGCTGGCGCGATACCGATGCTCGCCAGCCGATCGAGCCCGCGGGCGAGCTCATCACCGGGGAGCGCTTCGCGGACATCCGTGAATTGAAGCGGGTCATCGCCCGCGAGCGCGCCGCCGACGTCTACCGGTGTTTCACCGAGAAGCTCTTCACCTACGCGCTGGGGCGCGGGTTGGAGCATTTCGACAGTCATACGATTGAGGAAGTCACCCGCGGCCTGCTCCAAGGCGGCGGGCGCATGTCGATCGCCCTGCTCGGGGTGATCGAGTCGCCGGCATTCCAGCGGCGCCGGGTCACGCCCGCCGGGGCGGCGTTATCTCAGGCGCCCTGAGGTCGCCGCACCGGTAATCCGCGTTGGACGAATCCAATAATTCCCGCATGGTTTCCCCGGTTACCCGCCCACCCATGAAGACCCCCGCCTTCCCCGTCGTTGCCCGCGCTTCCGATGCCGCCGTGACCCGCCGACGCTTTCTCCGCGGAGTCGGCGCGTGTCTCACCCTGCCGCTCTTCGAGACCGCCTTGCGCGGGTCGACGGCCGCGGCGGCCGGTGGTCAGGCCCTTGGCGTCACGCCCGGCGGCGCGCCCCTGCGCATGGCCTTCGTGTATTTCCCCAACGGCGCGCATCAGGACAATTGGTGGCCGACCGGCGAGGGGGCGAATTTCCAGCTCGGTCGCACGATGGAGCCGCTTACCTCCCTGAAGGGATCAATCCAGGTGCTGGGCGGCCTCGACCATAAGAACGCGACCGCCGGCAACGACGGCGCGGGTGACCACGCGCGCGCCAACGCGACCTTCCTCACCGGGGAGCGCGCGCGGAAGACCGACAGCACCGACATCCGGGTCGGCGTCTCCGTCGACCAGATCGTGGCGCAACGCATCGGCCAGGCGACCCGTTTCCCTTCGCTCGAACTCTCCTGCGACGCCGTGCGCAAGTCGGGCCGCTGCGATTCCGGGTACTCGTGCGCGTACCAGTACAATCTCGCGTGGTCCTCGCCTAGCACGCCGGTGGCTCCCGAGCCGAACCCGCGTCTTGTGTTCGAGCGGTTGTTCGGCAGCGGCGCACCGGGTGAACGGCAGGGCAACTTCGAGGCGCGCCAGCGCACGCAGCGTTCGCTGCTCGACTTCGTGATGGACGATGCCCGTGCACTTCAGCGCCAGCTGGGCGGGCGCGACCGCGACAAGCTCGATGAGTACCTGACCGGGGTTCGTGAGATCGAGCGTCGCATCGAGCGCACCGAGCGTTTCGGCGCCCTGCCGCAGCCCGGGATGGAGACCCCCGTGGGAATCCCCTCCGACTACGGCGAGCACATGGATCTGATGTACGACCTGCTCGCGCTGGCGTTCGAGACCGACTCGACGCGCGTGGCGACCCTCCTGCTTGCAGGCGACGGCAGCAACAAGGCTTACCCGCAGATCGGCATCCCCGAGGGGCATCACTACTGCTCGCACCACCGCAACGATGCCGACCTGATGGAGAAGATCGCGCGCATCGACCGTTACTACATGGAGCGGTTCGCGCGTTTCCTCGGCCGCCTCGAGGCCAAGAAGGACGTCGACGGCCGCTCCGTGCTGCACAACTCGATGATCGTCTACGGGTGCGGCAACTCCGACGGCAACCGGCACACTCACCATAACCTGCCCATCATCCTCGCGGGCGGTGGCGGCGGCACGCTCAACCCGGGCCGTCACGTGCGTCTGGGCGGCCAGCCGATGAGCAACCTCGTCCTCGGGATGGTCGATCGCATGGGCGTCACCGGCGTGAATCGCATCGGCGACTCCTCCGGCCGGATCGTCGGCGTTTAAACTGCACCCCGCGCGGGCTGTTTTCGGTTGGCACCGCTCTGGTGTAGCCGAGGCCGCCCGCTCGGATGCGTCCGCGGGCTCGACCTTCGAAGCTGTTTTGGAAGACCGCGGACTTTTCGCCGCGGATACCGCTGATGGGGCGGATGAGCGGGAAAGACGTTAGGCCGTCCCGAACTTCGCGACCTCCCCCAAGGGGTCAGGGCGTTGAATGTTTTCAGACGCGGCCATTCGGCCCGTTTTTAAACGGTCAACGCCCTGACCCCTTTGGCATTAAGGCTCAGGCGCGGGCATGGCTGCCGCCGAGGCGGACGTCCATCCACACTGCGAGGGCGAGCACCACTCCACGGGCGATGAACTTGGCCTCCGGGGCGACGGCGAGAAGCGTCATGCCGTTGAGCAGGGCGGTCATGATCAGGGTGCCGGCGAGGACCCCGAGCACCGTGCCGCGTCCGCCGCGGAGCGCCGTACCGCCGATGACGCACGCCGCGATCGCGTCCAGTTCCATCAGGTCTCCCACCGTGGTGGTGGAGGCGCCCGAGTAGGCGGTGGTCATGAAGCCCGTCAGCGCCACCGCGACGCCCATGAGCACATAAGCGGTGATCAACACCCGTGGCACCGGGATGCCGGAAAGGACGGCGGCCTCCTCGTTGCCCCCGATCGCGTAGAGGTGGCGCCCGAAGGGCGTGTGCCGCGTGAGGAAGTACACGCCGCCGGCGGTCGCGGCGAGGATCACGAGCGGCAGCGGCAGCCCGCGGAACTGGTTGCAGACCACGACCAGGCCGAATGTGCCGCCAGCCGCCGCGATCCAGCGCAGCGCGAGCTTTCCGGCCGTCGTAACCGGGAGTCCGTGCGCGATGCGGGCGCGGCGGGAACGCCAGCCGGCGAGGCCGAGCACGAGCAGCACCCCCGCGGCCAGAGCGAGACCGGCCGGGGCGGGAAGGTAATACGTGGTCAACAACGAGTAGAGGTTGTCCCGGTCGCCTCGCGTCACCGGAACCGTCGAGTTTTGGATCACCAGCCAGAACAGCCCCTTGAAAACGAGCAGTCCGCCCAGCGTGATGATGAAGGCCGGGATGCGCTGTCGCACGATGAGTGCCCCCATCAGAGCCCAGAGGATAACCGCGACCAGCGTACCCGCGGCGAGTGCGAGCGGCGCGGGCCACACCTGCTGGGTGGCGAGCACCGCGGCGAGTCCGCCGATCAGCCCTACGCCGCTGCCGACCGAGAGGTCGATCTGGCCTGTTAGGAGGATCATGAACCTCCCCAGGGCGAGTGGTCCCGTGATTGAGAACTCCACCAGCAGCTGGGTCAGGTTCCGCGGGCCGAGAAAGGCGCTCTCGCGCAGCGCGAAGAAGACGCAGAGGCCGAGCAGGGCCAGCGGCAGCGCGAG
>CAXRGI010000228.1:0-5667 GCA_964229935.1 Opitutales bacterium | reverse complement strand
ACGAGGGGGTGCTCGACTGGCGGAGCGTGCCGCCGCGTTCGGCGGTGATCGGGTTCTCCCGGCCGCTCGTGCTCGAATTGAAGGCGATGTTCGAGTCGCTCGGCCAGCGGGTGGCCGTGATCTACGGCGGACTTTCCCCGGAAGTGCGGCGCGAGGAGGCGCGGCGTTTCCGCGAAGGCGAGGCCGACATCGTCTGCGCGACGGACGCGATCGGGCTGGGGCTGAACCTGCCGCTCGACCGCGTGGTGTTCTACGAGACCGACAAGTTCGACGGCCGGGAGACGCGCCGCCTCGAGGCCGGGGAACTGCTGCAGATCGGCGGGCGCGCCGGGCGCGGGCCCGGATCCGCCGGTTGGGTGGCGGCGTTCTCGGCCCGTGACGGCCAGCGGATCGCGGAGGCGCTGGCCGCGCCGCAGCCCGTGCCTGCGCCGGACCGCCTTCCTGCGGCGCCCACGCCGATGCACATCCGCGCGATCGCGGCGCATCTCGGCCTCGACCGCTTGGGGCCGATCCTGGAGTTCTTCCGCACGCGCCTGACGTTTTCCGGCGGCACGTTTTTCCCCGAAGTGCAGCCCGGGGTGGTGGCCGCGGCGGAACTGGCCGACGCCTGCGCGGGCGGCCTGCCGGTCGAGACGCGGCACACGCTCGCTTGCACGCCGGTCGACCTCAACGACCACCACGCGCACAACCTTTTCGCGGACTGGCTGGAGGCGATTGCGGCCGGCGGGCGCGTCGCCTTCCCGCGGCGCCTCGACGGCAGCGGCGGGCTGGATTCGCTCGAGGACACCCTGAAGCTGATCACGGTCTACCGGTGGCTGGCGCAGAAATTCCCGGCGCAGTTCACCGATCTCGCGCGCGTCGAGGCGCTGCGGCGGGAGCTGACCGAACAGACCCAGGCGATCCTACGCCGCAACTGGGCCCAGCACGGCCTCGCGCGCCGCGAGTGCCGGCGTTGTGGACGCGCGTTGCTGCCCAGCTCCGGCTACCGCTTCTGCCGAGAGTGCCACGCGGCCGGCCGCGATTGAAGCGTCGTTCAGGACGCCCGGCCCCGGAGTCGAGAGGCGTGTCCGAACCGCTTCGCGAGGGGTCACATGGACACGAATCGACACGGACAAATGCGGTTCGTCCGAAGCCAGGGTCGCCGACTCCGGACCACGCCGGCGATCGGACGGCTGAAGGCCTTTCGAAACCCTGCGGGGCTCGCCGCAGATTTCGTGCGCCGCGCAGATAAAAGTGACGATGACGTGCCTGAGGAGAAGCTTTCCGAAAAACCGCGATTTTCGGGGTACAGTATTGGAGAGAAGGAGCGCGCGGAAGAACGCGTCGGAAGCCGGATCTTCCGTAGCTAAGTGATTCGCGATCCAAGAGCTCGCGGTCGAGCTCCACCCACGGAAATGCGGAGGAGGTAAACGGAATTTTTGGCCTCAAGCCCGCTCCATCCCGTACCTTTGCCTGGTACCAGGAAGGCTAGGCCCGTTGGCACCGTAGCACCGGAGCGCTCCATAATGTAGCCCATGGGGTCTGCCCACCCAAGGCGGGTTCCGTCAGATCGTTGGGGATTCCTTCCGCAAAATTCCCTTTCACTCGCCTTCACTTTCCACACTGGGTCATTTCTTTCATCGACGCGGCGGAGAGGGAAGGTTGGGCGAAGCAAGGTCCCTGACCGTTTCTGGCACGGCGGAGCCGCGCTGGGGCATTTGCGTTTGGCGGCGGATCGGTAGCCTTCGTCCTTACGACTCCATGTTCGCCAATCTGGTCCAGCTCATTTCCGGACGTGCGCCCGCCCCCGAGGCGGTGCGGGAGGCGTTCATCGAGGACATCGCCGTGCGTCACGTGCCGCGGCGTAGCCGGCGGGTCGAGTTCATCATCCTGGCCGGCTGGGTGCTGATCGCGGTCAAGCATGTCGCGATCATCTGGGCCTGCCGTCACTATCCGGTGCCGTTCCACCAGCTTTGGGTGAACTTTCCGACTTGGCTGCTGGGGGCGCTGGCCACCGCGGTCTATTTCGGGCGCCTTCGTCGGCACTGAGCTTTTGGGTTTGCCCGGTGCGGAATGCGCCGCCCGCCTTGGCCCTGATGAGCCCGTCCGCCGCCCGCCGTCTCCGCTTCGCCGCTGTCATCCTCGGGGTCTGCCTGCTGGGCGTCGTCGCGGCCGGCGCCTGGCTCGCCTCGCGGGTGCGCGCCAGCCTGCCGCGCCTCGACGGGGACGCGAAGCTGCCCGGCACGGGCGCGGCGGTGACGATCGAGCGCGATGCGCTGGGCGTGCCCACCGGGCGCGGCGCGAGCCGGGCCGACGTTGCGCGGGCGCTCGGCTGGCTGCACGCGCAGGACCGGTTTTTTCAAATGGACCTGCTCCGCCGCGCGGGCGCGGGCGAGCTCGCCGCGCTTTTCGGGGAACGCGCGTTGCCGCGTGATCGCGCGACACGGTTGCACGGCTTCCGCGCCCTCGCGGGCAAGGTGGTCGCGTCTTTGCCGGCCACGCAGCGCGCCGTCCTCGACGCCTACGTCGCCGGCGTGAACGCCGGTCTCGCCGACCTAGGTGCCAAGCCGTTCGAGTACCTCTTGCTTCGTGCCGACCCCGCGCCGTGGCGCGCCGAGGACAGCGCCCTCGTCGGTTACGCCATGATGCTCGACCTGCAGGATTCCACGGCGAACCACGAGCGTTCGCTCATGACCCTGCGCGATGTGTACGGAGCGGACTCACTGGATTTCTTCGCGCCGGTCACGGCGCCCGGCGACGCGGCCCTCGACGGTACCACGGCCCCATTGCCCTCCATCCCGGGTCCGAAGGTGATCAATATCCGCGCCGCGCGCACGGGGGCGTTGCCGACGCCGGGTGTGCGGCGGGCTGAAGCGCTGGCCGAACTCTCGTTTCCTTTCGCGCCGCGTGATCCGGACTCCATTCCCGGTTCGAACGCCCTCGCGCTCGCCGGCGCCCACACCGCTGGTGGCGGCGGCCTGCTGGCGAACGACATGCACCTCGGCCACTCCGTGCCGAACATCTGGTACCGCGCGTCTTTGGAAACGGGCGGTCGCCGGGTCACCGGTGTCACGCTGCCCGGCGCCCCCGTGGTGGTCGCCGGCAGCAACGGTGACGTCGCCTGGGGCGTAACGGTGGCCAACGCCGACACTGCCGACCTCGTCGTGGTCGAGACGGTCTCGGCCTCGAAGCGATTCTATCGCGCGCCGGGCCGCGACGATTACGTGCCGATCGAAATCCGGAAGGAGACGATCGAGGTGAAGGGCGGCGATTCGGTAAACGTGGAGTACGAGGATACGATCTGGGGTCCAGTGGTGGGCCGCAACGACCGCGACCGTCCGCTGGCTTTGCGCTGGATCGCGCACGACCCGGAGGCGGCCAACTTCGCGCTGATAGACCTGGAGACCGTGCGGACCACGGAGGAGGCGATTGCCGTGGCTCACCGCGCAGGAGTCACGCCGGTCAACTGCGTGATCGCGGACCGCGCGGGCGAGGTGGCGTGGACCGTCGCGGGGCGGCTGCCGAAACGGGCCGGTTACGACGGCCGCCTGCCCGTGACGTGGACCTTTGGCGACCGCAAGTGGGACGGCCATCTCGCGCCCGCCGAGACTCCCGTCGTGCGCGGCCCGGCGTCGGCGCTGCCCGGCCGGATCTGGTCGGGTAATCAACGCCAGGCCGGTGGTGATTCGCTGACCCGATTGGGCGACGGCGGGTATGCGCCGCCGGCCCGCGCGCGCCAACTGCGTGACGGTCTCGCGCCCCTCTCGCGGGCGACCCCGGCGGACCTGCTCAAGGTGCAGCTCGACGACCGGGCGCTTTTCCTGGGCGAATGGCGTGACATCCTGTTCGCGGCGCTCACGCCGGATGCGCTGGCGGGGTCCGCTCAGCGCGGTGAGTTGCGCCGGCTGGTGGAGAAGTGGGAAGGGCGGGCCGAGCCCGGATCGGTGAGCTACCGGCTCGTGGCGGAATTCCGTCAGGCGGTGCGCACCCGGGTATTCACGCCGATCTTCGCGCCCTGCGCCGAGGCGACGCCGGGATTCAGCTCGCGGCGGTTCAATCTCGAGCCGGCTTTGCGCGCGCTGTTGCGCGAGAAACCGATGCACCTGCTCGAATCGAAGTATGCGCGTTGGGAGGACCTGCTGCTGGCGGCGGCCGACGACGTGGTGACCGGCATCGAAAAATCCGGCCGGCCCCTCGCGTCCGCGTCGTGGGGCGAGCGTAACCGTTTGCGGATGCGCCACCCGCTCGGCACGGCAGTTCCGATGCTCGGCCGCTGGCTCGACTTCACCGCGGTCCCGTTGGCCGGTGACAACGACATGCCGCTGGCGCAGACCTCGGGCCACGGCGCGAGCCAGCGTCTCGTGGTCGCGCCCGGTCGCGAGGCCGAGGGCATCTTCCACATGCCGGGCGGGCAAAGCGCCCATCCGCTCTCGCCCTTCTTCCGCGCGGGCCACGAAGCGTGGGTGCGAGGCGAGGCCACGCCCTTGCTGCCGGGTACGACCGTGCATCGCCTCACGCTCCGGCCCTGAGCACTCAGCCCTTTTCACCCCGAAAACGCCATGCCTGTCCGCGTGCTTGATCACCCCCTCGCCGGCCATCTCGTCGCCCACCTGCGGGACCGCGCGACGAAACCAGCGACCTTCCGCACGCTCGCGCACCAGCTGACGACGCTTCTTGCGATTGAGGCGACGCGCGACCTCGAGACCGAGGAGCGGGAGATCGCCACGCCGCTGGAGACCACGCGCGCCCGTGTGCTCGGGCGCCAGCCGCTCGTCGTGGTGCCGGTGCTCCGCGCGGGTTTGGGCATGGTGCAGCCCTTCACCGACTTGTTCCCCGACGTCAGCGTCGGCTACGTCGGCCTCGAGCGGGACCACGAGACGGCGCGGGCGAGGAGCTATTATTGCAAGCTGCCGTCGGTGGCCGGTCGGCACGTCTTCGTGATCGATCCCATGCTCGCGACCGGTGGCTCGGCCGCGCAGGCGATCCGCGTCGTGCGCGAGCACGGTGCGACCGACGTGCGTCTCGTGGCGATCGTGAGCGCGCCCGAGGGCGTCGCTGAGGTGGAGCGGCAGCATCCCGGCACGGTGATCCACACTGCCGCGCTCGACCGCGGCCTCAACGACCGGAAGTACATCCTGCCCGGGTTAGGCGATTTCGGCGACCGGCTTTACGGGACCTAAACCCGCTTTCTCCGCCCCATGAAACTACCCCCCGTATCCCTTGCCGCCGCGCTCCTGTTTTCAACGACAGCCGTCGCCGCCGAAACCCAGACGGCGCAGACGTTCAAGCGCACCATCTCCCGCGAGGTCGGATACCGCTATCTGCTGCATCTGCCCCCGAATCACGCGGCTGATCCCGCGCGTGTCTGGCCTTTGGTCATTTTTCTGCACGGTTCCGGCGAGCGCGGCGAAGATCCGTGGCTCGTCGCGAAGCACGGCCCGCCCAAGCTTCTCCGCACCCCGGCCGCCGATGGTCCGGCTGCGGAGGCCGCGCGCGTGCTCGCGGCCGAGTTCATCGGGGTTTCGCCGCAATGCCCGACGGGCACCGGGTGGGACGACGAGGCGGTGCTGGCGCTGGTGGACGAAATCTCCGCGCGGCACCGCGTCGATCCGGCGCGGGTCCACCTCACAGGGCTCAGCATGGGCGGCTACGGGACGTGGAGCATCGCCGTGAAGAACCCTTCGCGCT
>CAXRGI010000227.1:0-4975 GCA_964229935.1 Opitutales bacterium | reverse complement strand
GCGACCGTCGTTGCGGAGGGACTCCGACATGAGCGTGAGCTTCGACTGGTAGTCACCCGAGACGGGGATGCAGGTCGGGTGGATCTGCGTGTAGCAGGGGTTGCCGAAGCAGGCGCCGCGTTTGTAGGCGCGCCAGATGGCGGTGGTGTTGGAACCGCGCGCGTAGGTGGAGAGGTTGAAGACGTTGCCGTAGCCGCCGGTGGCTAGGATTACGGCATCGGCCGAGTGGCGCACGAGTTTACCGGTGACGAGGTCGCGCGTGATGACGCCCTTGGCGTGGCCGTCGACCACGACGAGGTCGACCATCTCGTGCTGCGTGACGAGCTGGACCGTCCCCTGGCCGACGGTGCGGGAGAGCGCGGAGTACGCACCGAGCAGGAGCTGCTGGCCGGTCTGACCGCGGGCGTAGAACGTGCGCGAGACCTGAGCGCCGCCGAAGGAGCGGTTGGCGAGGAGCCCGCCGTACTCGCGGGCGAACGGCACACCCTGCGCGACGCATTGGTCGATGATGTTGACGGAGACCTCGGCGAGCCGGTGGACGTTGGCCTCACGGGCGCGGTAGTCACCGCCCTTGATGGTGTCGTAGAAGAGACGGTAAACGCTGTCGCCGTCGTTCTGGTAGTTTTTCGCGGCGTTGATGCCGCCCTGCGCGGCGATGGAGTGGGCGCGGCGCGGACTGTCGTGGAAAACGATGCACTTCACCCGGTAGCCGAGGTCGGCGAGCGAGGAGGCGGCCGAGGAACCGGCGAGGCCGGCGCCGACGACGATGACCTCGTATTTCCGCTTGTTGGCGGGGTTCACCAGCCGGATCTCGGCCTTGTGCTTGCGCCACTTGTCGGCCAGCGGGCCGGCGGGACTCCTGGATTCGAGTTTGGCCATGGCGGGGGATCAGCGTTGGGCGGGAAGGGAGGAGGAGACGGCGACCGTGCGTTTGGCGGCGGCCGTGCCGGCAGCGGGTTTCACCGCCCCGGTCAGGATGGCGCCGGGGATCGCCACATTACCGAGGAGGTACAAGGCGCAGAGGACGGTGACGGCGCGGCGCAGGCCGCCCGCCCAGCGGAGATTCCGGAGGCCTAATGTCTGGAACATCGAGTCAACGCCGTGCAGCAGGTGGAGGGAGAGCAGGGCGACGGCGACGATGTAGAACAGCGAGACAACCGGGTGGGTGAAACCCAGGTAGACCATGCTGTAGACATCGTGCACCACGGCGCCCTTGGACACGACCGGGAAACCGAGGACGTTGAAGTCACCCGCCATGGTGTAGGCCGGCAGCGCGGTCTTGAACGTGCCCGCTTGCGCCGCCCCGAGCGTGAAGTGCGCGAGATGATAAATGATGAAGGCGAGCACGACCACGCCGCTGTGCTTCATGTAACGTGAGGCGAGCACGGCCTGCAGCCAGCGCGTCGAGGAGTAACCCTCGGGCCCCCGCGCGGCGCGGTTCTCAAGGGAGAGCGCGACGGCGGCCCAGATGTGGATGACCACGCAGGCCAACAGCACCAGACGCACACCCCAAAGGGCACCGCCCATCGACTGCAGAAAATGCGCGTAACCGTTGATCTTGTCCGGATGCGCGAAGATCTGGAGATTGCCGACCAGGTGTCCGATGACGAAGCCGACGAGCACAAGGCCCGTGACCGCCATCAGGAACTTGCGGCCGATCGAGGAACCGAAAAGCAAACGGGCGAGATTCATTGCGGGAAAGAGCCGTGGGAGATGCGCAATTTCCGCGGAAACTCGATCACCCCTCCGGTGAAGTAAAGGCGCCCGCCGGTCGCCTTCCGCTTATTAGTGAGACTAACCCCGCGGAGAAGAAAAAGGCCAGCCGCGGGAGGGTGGCTCCCCGCGCGTCAGGGGCGCGACAAGGGACGCAACAGCGCGAATTTCCCGCTCGCGGCCGGCGCGATGAACTTGCGCCGGAAAGCCGTCACCCGCGCCCGGTCGCCGATCAGGCCGCCGAGCGCGGCCTCCACCGCCGCATGGTCCGCCGTTTGGTCCGCGACGTAGTGAAAGTCCCACCGCGTCTCACCGGTCTGCACCAGCGAGTAATGCCAGCAGGTGAATCCCGCGGGCAGCGCGGCGTCGATGTCGGAAGGCGAAACGAGCGAGCCGTCGGCGCGGAAGTGCAGGTTACCCTCACGCCCGAGCAACCGGAAACCGGCCGGAAACCGCTGCACAATGTCCCCCGTGTGATAACGCAGGAGCGGCATCGCCTCGCGACCGCGGGTCGTCACGTGGATCTGGTACACTCCGGGCAGCGAGGCGCGCCAAGGCACGAGCTCGATGAAGGCGTTCTCGCCGATCACGCGTTGGTTGTCGCGGAACGCGTCCCCGACGAACAGGTAACCGGCCTCGGTCGAGCCGTAGAGGTCAACCTGCGGCGCCGGGAAAACCTCCGCGACGCGCCGCCCATGCTGGGCGCTGGCCTTGCCGTAAGTGAGGATCACCGCGCGCACGCTCGGCACACTCGCGCCCCGCCGCCGCGCCGCCCGCGCGAGCAGCGAAAGGTAGACCGGCTCGCCCTCGATCACCTCGGGTTTCACCGCCTGCAGCTCCAGCACGATCCGGTCCCACTCACTCTCGGGGAAAGCGAACGGATCACTCGAGAGGTTGAGGTACACCGTCCCGTCGAAGTACCGGTGGGGGAACGGATGGTCCTCGTAGGGACACAGGTTGCTCGAGCAGCCCACCGGGGCCAGGACGCACTTGCGATAGTGACGGTCCGCGAACTCGCGCAGCACCGTCGACGCACGGTAGGCCCGCGCCGTCTGCGCGTTCCACCAGCCCTCCTCCATGATCACCGTCATCGGCGACTGCGTCGTGCCGCCCGTGCTTTCGTATTCGTACCGCCGCGCCTGCAGCCCGCGCTCGATCTCCGCGTAGTCGGCGAAGAACGCCTGGTGCCCGCGCTCCACGATCTCGCGTTTCGAAAGCACGGGGATTTCCTGGAAACACGCCCAACGCAACGGGTCCGCGTGCAGCGGAAAACGCCGGCCGTAGAGCGGGCTGCGCCCATAGATCAGCCGCACTTCGCGCTCCAGCTCCGCCGGCACCCGGTCGCCCTCGGCGGCCCCGAGCGTTCCGGGATCGTTCGCGAAAAGCGGAGCGTTGGTTGTCACGTCAGAACGAGCAAACTTCCGGCCGATGCCTTGTCAAACGACGCGCCCCGCCGGGTCATGCCCGGCGCCGGTGCGCCTCGAACAGCATGAGCGCGTTGAGCACCAGCGCGTGGGTGATCCCGCCGCTGCGGGCGAGCGCCAGCACTTCCTCAACCGGACGCAGCTCCACCGCGATCTCCTCGTCGGTGTCCCACTCCTGATCGTGCGCGCGCACCGCGTTCTCCACGAGGACGTAGTGGCAGCGGTTGGACTGGATCGCGGGGTTCGGGTGCACCGAGCCGAGCAGGCGCGCCGCGGTGCCGGTGTAACCGGTCTCCTCGCGCAACTCGCGGAGGCCGGTCTCGACCGGATCCTCCCCCGCCTCCATGACCCCGCCCGGGATCTCCAGTGAGAAATCGGCGATGCCGAAACGAAACTGGCGCACCAGCACCAGCCGGGCGTCGGGCGTGACCGCGACGACGTTCACCCAGTCGGGCGCGCGCAGCACGACGAACTCACGCGTCGTACCGCGCACCGGGTGGTGAAAATCGACGCCGTGCACCGCGAGCACCCGCGTGGTGTGCCGCACGCGCTCTTCCCGCCGCTCCCAGCGGGACGGACCGGAAGCAGCGGGCTTGTTCTCGCTCATCGGGGCAAAAAAACGCCTCCCGGCCGGGGCACGGGAGGCGAAAGGGTCGCGACTCGCGGCTGGCTTACTTCTTCGAGGGACCCTTCAGCTTCTGGCCGACCGAGAGCTTGTTCCAGTTAACCCCGGGATTGACCGCCTGAAGGTCCTGGACCGACACGCCGAGCGTGCGGGCGATCTTGGTGCCGCCGTCGCCCGCCTTGACGATGTACTCGCCGGGACCGGCGACCGCCGGACCGCTCTTCTTGCCGCCCTTGTCGGCGACGACCGGCTTCTTCATCGCGTCCTCGAGCTTGGTGATCGAGGTCTGGAACTCGCCGAGTTTGCCGCCGACGGCGTTGAACGCCTCCTGCGTGGAGTTGCGCAGCTCACGCACTTCCTTCGCCGCGCGCTCCGCCGAGGCGGCCGCGCCCGAGGCCGAGGCCTCGATGCCGTCGATCTTCTCGATCTTCGGCTGGTGGTCAGCCACGGCCTTGTTGGCCTTGGAAGCCTGCGCGAGCGCCAGGCCTCCGAGAATCACGCCGACGAGGCCGACGATGATGCCGCCGATCGGCAGCATGCTGTTATTTTCGCGAGAAATCGTGTCCATGGAGGGAGGAGATTTTCGACGACAAGGCGAATCCGAGGGCGACGCAAGCCGAGATTCGGCGACGGACGCGGCGGACGAAGGCGAACGCCGCGCCGCCCGCGCGCGAACCGTTTTCTTGTGCCTCGATTCGTGGCGCGTAGGGTCTCGATTCGACCCCATGCCGCCCCGCCTAAACTCCGTGGAAACGTTTGTGGCGCGCTATCCCGTGACCGGCCGCTTCCGCTACCTGCCGGCCCGCGACGGCAAACGGCCGACACGCGACACCGTGGTGGTGCGAATTCGCGACGACGCCGGCGGCGAAGGCTGGGGCCAGAGCGTGCCCTCGCCGACGTGGAGCTACGAGACCCTCGAAACCGTGCGCACGACGATCGAACGCCACCTGGGACCGGCGTTGATCGGCATCGACCCCGGGGACGCGGAGGCGGTAGCGCGCGTGCTGAACCGAGTGATCGCGCCTTCGTTCTCCACGGGGCAGCCGATCGCCAAGGCCGGGATCGATCTCGCGTTGTTCGACCTCAACGGCCGGCGCGCCAACCGCACCGCCGCGCAAGTCTGGGGGCGGACGGCGCGTCGCGAAGTGACACTCAGCTGGACGGTCGATGCCACAACACCCGCCGAGGCGGAGGAGACGGTGGCGGAGGCGCG
>CAXRGI010000226.1:0-3306 GCA_964229935.1 Opitutales bacterium | reverse complement strand
CGCGTGCACCGCGACGGCCAGAGCGAGTACGCCTTCAACGGCCAGCCGTGCCGGTTGAAGGACATCCAGAAGCTCTTCATGGACACCGGCGTGGGCCGGACGAGCTACTCGATCATGGCGCAGGGCCAGATCGACCAGATCCTGTCGTCGAAACCGGAGGAGCGCCGTGCGGTGTTCGAAGAGGCGGCCGGTATCACCAAGTACAAGTCGCAGCGGCGCGAGGCCCTGCAGAAGCTCGCGCTCACGGATCAGAACCTCGCCCGCGTGGCCGACGTGATCGGGGAGGTTTCCCGCCAGATCGGCAGCCTCCGCCGGCAGGCCGCCAAGGCGATGCGTTACAAGCGCCTCAGCCACCGGCTGCGCCACCTCGCGCTCGCGTGGAGCGGGCGTCAGCACTCCGAACTGGCCGCGACCCTCGCCGACCTCGAGAGCCGGGTGACCGGGCTGCGCGCCTCGGCCGACGAGCGTCGCGCCGGGCTCGATGCCCAGGAGAACGCACTGGCCGAACGGCGCGCTTTGCGGGGCCGACTTGGGCAGCGCGTGCAGGATGCGCAGCAATCGGTGTTCGACGTGCGCTCGCAGCGCGAGGCCGCGGAGAACGGGGCCAATCTCGCTGAGATCAAACGGGCCGGCCTTGAGGACCGCCTGGCTTCCTCCCGTGGCAGCATCGACGAGCTGGAAATGCAGCTGCGCGAGGTTGCGGCGCAGGCCGACACGGGAGCGCAGGACAAGCAGCAGCAATTGGAACTGCTCGGCGGCAGCGACGCCGCCTACCAGCAGCGCAACCGGGAGCTGGGAATCACCGAGGGTGAGCTCACGCGGTTGGAGCAGGAGCTCAACCAGGCCAAGTTCGAGCTGCTGCAAATGGAAAGCACGGTCGCGCGACTCCGCGCCGATTGCTCCGGGTACGAGGTCGACCAGAAGACCAGCGTCCACAAGCACGACCTGCTCGCCCAGGAGTTGACGGGCATCCGCGCGCAGCGCGAGGCGGCGGAGCAGCTTGCCGCCGAGGCGGTCGCCCGCGTGGAGGAGGCTCTCTCGGCGCGCGCCCGCGCCAACGACGAGAGTTCCGTGGCGCAGCAGGCGGTCACCGATCTCACCCGCGAATTCCGCGATGCCCAGCGTCGGCTGCAGGAGATCGATCGCCAGCTGGCCCAGCGCACCGCGCGTCTCCGGCTGCTGCAGCAATTGCAGGAGAAGTGGGAAGGCTTCGGGGAGGGCGCGAAGGCCGTGCTGCAGGGACGATTGGACACCGCGCTCGCGGGCGCGAAGGTCTTGCCCATCACCCACGGGCTTTCGGTGAAGGCGGACTTTGGCAAGGCGGTCGAGGCCATCCTTGGTTCCGCCGCCGAGGCGATCAGCGTGGCCGAGCTCGGCACCGCGCTGCGCATCCTGGCCCAGCTGGAGACGGAGCAGATCGGTGCCGCCGTGCTGCGCGTCACCGAGATGGGGCTCCGCACCGAGGGTTTCCATGAATTGCCGCCCGGGCTGGTGCCGGCGGTCACCGCGCTCGGCGACGTCGATCCGGGGCATCCGGCGCTCGGCGTGCTGCGTGAGTCCTACATCGCGGACGATCTCGGCGCGTTCCTCGAGTTCTGGAAGGCCAATCCCGCGTTCCCTTTCCTCGCCGTCGCGACGCGCAAGGGTGATCTGGTCGACCGGCGCGGGCTCGTGTTCGGCGGCCACCATGGAAGCCGCCGTGCCGCCCAGAGCATTGTCCAGCGTGAGATCGATCTGCGTGAGACCTCGCGCCTCCTCGCCGACGATCAGAAGACCCACGACGACCACAAGGCGTCGATCGATGCGCTTTCCGCCCGGCTGACCGAGGCGGAGCAGGTGGTGGAGCAACGCCGCGCCGATGTGCTGGCCGCCACTCAGGCTCTGGCCTCCGTGCAGGCGGAAGAGCGCGGGGCGCGGCGCAACGCCGACGATGTGGGCGGAAAGCTTACCCGGATGGAGGCCGAGCTTACCTCCCTCGAGCAGGCACGCAATGAGGCGCATGCCCGTTGGGAGAAGGCGCAGGCCGGCTTGGCCGAGGCCGAGGCTGCGGCGAACGCGCGCCGTGAGGAGATTCGCCGGCTCGAGACCCGCATCACCGAGGTCCGCACGGATCGCGATCTGAAGCGGGAAACGCTGGCGCAGGCCCGCCTCGAGCTCGCCGAAAGGCGTCAGAAGGTCGAGGTCATCGACCGCGGCCTCGGGGAGATGCAGCGCCGGCGTTTCCAGCTCAATGAGCTGCTCGTGCAACGGCAGCTCGAGATCGAGTCGTGGACGGAGCAGGTCGCCCAGCTTGGACACGAGGCCGCCGTGCAACGCGAGCGGGCGGCGGCGCTCGCCGAGACCCTGCAGGTTTCCCAAGGGCAGGTGGAGTCGGCGCGGCGCGAGCTGTCCGACGCCGAACGCGGCATTTCGGAACTTGAGTCGGCGCAGCAAGCCGTGCGGCAGGAATCGGAGCGTGCTTTTCAGGAATTGAGCACCCATGAGGTGCGGCTGGCGGAAACGCGCCAGCGCGTGGAGTTCCTCGCCGAGGAGGCGATGCGTGAGTTCCAGACCGCCATCGGCACCGTCGACTGGCGGATGCAGCTGTGGCGTGCGGAGGATGAGCCGGAGGGGATGAAGACCCTCGATCTTGACGAGGAGGACGAGGAGGCCGGCGAGTCGAGCGCGGCCGCGGCGATGCCCGCGGAAGGTGAGGCGACCGAGGCCGCTCCTCGGCGCCGGCGCCGGCGTAAGGAACCGCGCGGCGAGCCCACCGAGAAGGACTTGGCGGCACTGGATTCGACCGATTGGACCGCCGTGAAGGCCGAGGTGGAGGCCCTGCGGCAGCGAGTGGGCGGACTGGGCGCGGTGAACCTCGTCGCGATCGAGGAGTACGCGGAGTTGAAGCAGCGCCACGACTTCCTCACCGGCCAGGTCACCGATCTGAACACGGCGAAGGTCGAATTGATCAAGGCGATCGACGAGATCAACCAGACCTCGCTCCGGCAGTTCCAGGTGACCTTCGAGCAGATCCGGAAGAACTTCGAGTACACCTTCCACACCCTGTTCGGCGGCGGACGGGCGCATCTCGAGCTCATCCAGGCCGAGGACATCCTCGAGAGCGGCATCGAGATCGTGGCCCAGCCGCCGGGCACCAAGCTCAAGGGCATCTCATTGCTGTCCGGCGGACAGAAGACTCTCACCGCGGTCGCTCTGCTCTTCGCCCTCTACATGGTGAAGCCCTCGCCGTTCTGCTTGCTCGACGAGCTGGACGCTCCGCTCGACGAGTCGAACATCGGCCGCTTCACCGACCTGCTGCGGAAGTTC
>CAXRGI010000225.1:0-2627 GCA_964229935.1 Opitutales bacterium | reverse complement strand
TCAATGACGGTAGACCGGTGAAATCGGTGTCGGATTGGACAATGCGGAGAGAGGAAATCCGGCGTTACTGGCACGAGCGGATGGGGACCTGGCCCGCGCTTGTTGAGCGGCCCCGCATGGAGATTTCGGAAACGCAGGATCGCGGCGGCGTGATCCAGTACCGGGTGGAGATCGAGGTCGCCCCGGGTGTTATGCAGGGCGGCTACCTGCTGCTGCCGCCCGCGAGTTTTCGCGGCGCTCGCCCCGCGGTGCTGGTTCCGTTCTACGCGCCCGAGGTGAGCGTGAGCTACGATGGCCCGCGGCCGCTCGCCGGTCAGGCGAAGCGCTTCTTCAAGGACGGTCCGCCCAAGCACCGCGACTTCGCGTTGCAACTGGCCCGGCGCGGCTTTGTCACCCTGTCCATCGGCACGCCCGGTGACGACGCCTATAAGCCCGACCTGCGGGGGGCGGCCTGCCAGCCACTGAGCTACCACGCGTACCTCGCGGCCAATTGCCACACCGCGCTCGCGCAGCGCCCCGAGGTTGATCCCACGCGCATCGGCGTGATGGGGCACTCCTACGGCGGGAAATGGGCGATGTTCGCCTCGTGCCTCGACGACCGCTTCGCCTGCGCCGTGTGGTCCGACGGCGGCGTGGTTTTCGACGAGTCGCGCGGGGGGGTGAACTACTGGGAGCCCTGGTATCTCGGCCTCGATCCCGCCGTGACGCGGAAGCCGGGGCTCGTGACCGCCGCCAACGGCCGCACCGGAGCCTACCGTCGCATTCGCGAAGAAGGCCGCGACCTCCATGAGTTGCACGCCTTGATGGCGCCCCGGCCGTTTCTCGTCTCAGGCGGCTCCGAAGATGGTCCTGCGCGCTGGGGGGCGCTGCTGCACACCGTCGCGGTCAACCGGCTGCTCGGCCGTGAAAACCGGGTCGCCATGACCAACCGTCCGGAGCATTCACCCTCGGCCGAGTCCAACGAACAGGCCTTCCGCTTCCTTGAGCACTTCCTTCGTCCATGAACCACGGTCTTTTTGATCTGCAGGTGAACGGTTTCGCCGGGGTCGACTTCCAGCGCCCGGAAATCACTCGCGCCGACCTGGAGCGTGCCACCGAGGCGCTGCGGCGCCACCAGACGACCGGAATCCTCTTCACGCTGATCACCGATACCGTCGATGCCCTCGTCGCGCAATTGGAGCGCGTGGAGCGCATCCGCGCCGAGTCGCCCTCCGTGCGAGGCATGATCGCCGGTTACCACATTGAGGGCCCTTATCTGCTGCCCGAGCTCGGTTACCACGGCGCGCACGACCCGCGGAAGATGAAGGCGCCCGACCGCGCGGAGTTCGATCGTCTCCAGCGTGCCGCGGGCGGTCGTATCCGCCTTATGACACTCGCCCCCGAGTGGCCGGGTTCGCCCGACTTCATCCGCCACCTCGTCGCGAACGGCGTCACGGCCTCGATCGGTCATTCCAACGCCGACGACCGGGCCATCGAAGCGGCGATCGCTGCCGGTCTCGCGATGTGCACCCATGTCGGCAACGGCGTGCCGCAGCAGATGCACCGCCACGATAACATCATTCAGCGTCTACTCGCGCGCGACGAACTCACCGCGGTGTTTATTCCCGACGGCATCCACGTGCCGCCCGGAGCCTTGCGGAATTTCGTCCGAGCGAAGCCGCGCGCCAAGGTGCTGTTCACGACGGACTGCATGGCCGCGGCTGGCGCGCCGCCGGGTCGTTACACGGTCGGGCACATCGAGGTCGAGGCCGGCGCGGACGGCGTCGTGCGTGAGCCAGGCAAACCCAATTTCGCCGGCTCGTCGCTCGCGATGGACACCGCCGTGGCGAACATCCGGCGGTTCCTCGGTTGGACCGAAGCCGAGGCCGTGCACGCCTGCGGCGAGGGCGTGCGCGCCGCGCTCAAATTGTAGCGACTTTACTTGTTTGTAGGCCCGAGGAGCCCCCGGCCCCTCACATTTTCAAATCCGATGCCGTGTCACTTCCCCGCCGGCGGAAGAAACACGTGGCAAACCGGCGAAGGTGCGGAGGCGACTCGGGGGGAAGACGTCAGTGCCCCGGTAGCCTGGTCAATCCGTGCGAGCACGATCGTATCGGTCCCTTGATTGCCCATCGCGAGCAGCGTGCCCGTCGGGTCGAGGCCGAAGTGGCGCGGGGTCTTGCCTCCGGTCGGATGGTGGCCGGTCGCGGTCAGGCGGCCCGAATCCGGGTCGATGGTGAATCTTGCCAAGGTGTCATGCCCGCGGTTGGAGGCGTAAAGCAGGCGACCGTTGGGGTGGACGAGAATCTCGGCGGTCGTGCTGCGGCCGGTGAAAGTGGCGGGTAAGGTGGTCACCGTTTGTACCTCCGTCAGGCGCCCCTGAGTGGTGTCGTAGGCGAATGCAGTAACGGTGGAGTCTAGTTCGTTGACGACGTAGGCGAAGCGGCCGTCGGGTCGGAATGCCATGTGGCGCGGCCCGGCTCCCGGCTTCAGCGGCGCGAATGCCGGGTCGTTCGGGATCAGGGTGCCTTTTTCGGCGTCGAACCGGTACACCATGACCTTGTCTATCCCTAGGTCGCAGACGAAGAGGAAGCGTTCGGCGGGGTCGAGGGTGACGGCATGGGCGTGGGGGCCTTTTTGGCGGGCCG
>CAXRGI010000224.1:0-2712 GCA_964229935.1 Opitutales bacterium | reverse complement strand
TGACCCAATGGAAAGGGATCCCGTAGCCTTCGGCGGCCTTGGCGAGGTCCGGATGGTTGCTAACGACCGCCACTATGTCCGCGGCAAGGTCCCCTGCCTTCCAACGAAGCACCAAGTCGTGAAAGCAGTGGTCTGCTTTCGAGACGAAAAGCGCGATGCGTTTACGCTGAGCGGGGGCAAGCACACGCGACTGCATCCTGAGCGAATTGGCGAAGCGCTCGAATTCCTCGGCAGCTCTGGCAAGCGGGCCGGGGGCCGTGTTCGCAGGTACCCACTCAACGCGTTGAAAAAAGACGCCCGCCTCCATGTCACGATGCTGATCGGCGTGGAGGATGTTGCCGCCGTTCTCGAAAATCCAACCGGCGACCCGCGCAACCAGCCCCGGCTGGTCGGTGCCGTGGAGCAAGGCGATCAGGGTGGGGGAGTGACGCGTCATCCGACGGATTGTTCACTCACGCTTCCGCCGGCGATCCTCTTCGCTGCGCGGTTCGACCGCCAGCTCGCCCACGGCGCGCGCGATGGTGCGCAGCTCCTCCCGCAGTTGCGCGGTGGTGGCCTCGGCTTCGGTACGAAGTTTCCTTTCCTCGGAAAGTAGCTCCCCGAGGCGGTCAACCGTCTCCCGCGATTTGCGCAGTTCTTCACCGGCGGCTTTGAGCTCAGCGAGGTTCCTCTCACGCACGCGGCGCGCTTCTTCGGATTCAGCTGCAGTCTGGGCTGCTTTTTCGGCACGATCTTTTTCCACCTTCAGTCGTGCATTGGCTGCGCGCAGCGAAGCGAGTTCCCGCCCCGCTTCCCGCAATTGTTCCACCAAGCGCGATATATCGCCAGAGCCTCCCGACGCCGCAGCCACAAGGGCGCTTCTGGCTGCCGCACGCTCGGTATTCGTGGGCGTTTCGGAGCGGCTTTCCAGCGACGACGTGCGTGTAGCCTGTTCTCGGGAGCGCTGGCCTCGTGAGTCCCCTTCCGAGGTAGATGGCACATCGGTCGAGCGAGATCCCTCCGAGGCGACGGGGGCCTCCGCCTCGGAGCGGCTGCTTTCGCCGGAATCTGAGGGCGAAGTCGTGGCACAGCCGGTCAGAAGGGCGATGGAAAAGACAGCTGCGGCTAGGGAAACTTTCGGCGGCATGGGGGGAAAGTTCCTCGGGAGAGGACTCACAGCGTTTTCACATTGCCACGGTATTTTTGAATCGGACAGACCCCCACATGCTTGTCGCGCAGCGAGCGGATTCCATCGAGTGCGGCGGCGGCGCCGGTGATCGAAGTCATGATGCAAACGTTGTGGGCGAGGGCGGCCGCGCGAATGGCGTTCTCGTCCCTTCGCGGGATCATGCCCGCGGGGGTGTTGATCACCAATTGGATCTGGCCGTTCTTGATCAGATCGACCGCATTTGGGCGGCCTTCCTGAATCTTCGCCAGCTTACGCACCTTGACCCCCGCTTCAGCGAGTTCCTTGGCGGTGCCGCTGGTGGAGCAGATCGTGAAACCCAGTTTTTCCAGTTCTAGGGCGATACCCACGGCGCGCTTCTTGTCCGCGTCTTTCACGGAGAGGAAGACGTTGCCCTGGGTGGGAAGGCCGGGCTTCGCGGCGGCCTGAGCCTTCGCAAAGGCGACGCCGAGGTCGGCGTCCAGGCCCATGACTTCCCCAGTGGAGCGCATCTCCGGCCCGAGGGCGATTGTGGCGCCCGGAAAGCGCACGAACGGGAAAACGGCCTCCTTCACGCACCAATGCTTCGGTGTCTGCTCGCGGGTGAATCCCAGATCGCGGAGCTTCGCCCCGGTCATCACCTTGGCGGCGAGTTTTGCCAGTGGAACGCCGATGGCCTTGGCCACGAAAGGTACGGTGCGCGAGGCGCGCGGATTCACTTCCAGGACATACAGGTGCTGGTCCTTGATGGCGAATTGTACGTTCATCAGGCCGACCACGCGGAGCTCCCGGGCGAGTGCGTGCGTGGCACGACGGACATCATCGAGTACCGTGGACCCGAGCGTGTGAGGTGGCATGACCATCGCCGCGTCGCCAGAGTGAACCCCGGCGTACTCGATGTGCTCCAGCATCCCGCCGATGACGGAGGATTCGCCGTCGGAAATGCAGTCCACGTCGAGCTCGATCGCGTCTTCGAGGAATTTATCGATCAGCACCGGTTTGCCTGGCATCACATCGAACACCTGCCGAACCACTCCCCGGAGTTCCTCCTCGCTGTAGAGGATGAACATGCCTCTTCCCCCCAACACAAATGAAGGGCGGACGAGAACGGGGTAGCCGATTTCTCCGGCGCTGGCGATAGCTTCCGCCTCGCTGATCGCGGTGCGGTTGGCCGGCTGGCGCAGCTGGAGCTTGTTCAGGATTCCGGCGAAAAGTTTCCGGTCCTCGGCGATCTCAATGCTCTCGGGCGAAGTGCCGATGATGTTCACGCCATTCGCCTTCAGGGCCCCGGCGAGATTCAGCGGGGTCTGTCCGCCAAATTGCACGATCGCCCCGTCGCACTGTTCCTGGTGATAGATCTCGAGGACATCCTCAAGGGTGAGCGGCTCGAAGAATAGCCGGTCGCTGGTGTCGTAATCGGTCGAGACGGTTTCCGGGTTGGAGTTAACCATCACACTTTCGTAGCCCATTTCGCGGAGGGCGAAACTGGCGTGGACGCAGCAGTAATCGAATTCGATACCCTGCCCGATGCGATTCGGGCCGCCGCCGAGGATCATGATCTTCCGTTT
>CAXRGI010000223.1:0-12509 GCA_964229935.1 Opitutales bacterium | reverse complement strand
CGCCACCTTCGCCATGCCGGACTTTCCAATCATCGACACCCACGTGCATCTCTGGGACCCGGCGCGGCTGCGTTACCCCTGGCTGGGCGGGGTGCCGCGTCTGAACCGGCGCCACTCCGTCGAGGAGTTCCGCGCTGCCTGCGGCGCGGTTTCGGTCGAAAAGATGGTCTTCGTCGAGTGCGGCAGCGACCGGGCCCTTTCCTTCGAGGAGGCGGCGTGGGTTTCCGGTCTCTCCGCCTCCGAGCCGCGGCTCCGCGGCATCGTGGCGCACGCCTCGCTGGAAAAAGGCGACGCCGTCGAGGCCGACCTCGCGCGGCTGGCGACGCTCCCGATGGTAAAAGGCATCCGCCGCCTCCTGCAGGAGGAGAAGGACGACGCCTACTGCTTGCGGCCCGACTTCGTGCGCGGCGTGCGCCTGCTGGCGCGCTTCGGTTTCTCTTTCGACGTCTGCATTTATCACCGGCAGCTCGCCGGGGTGATCGCGCTCGTTCGGCAATGTCCGGAGGTCGGTTTCGTGCTCGATCACATCGGCAAGCCGGGGATCAGAGCCGGCTTATTGGATCCGTGGCGCGCCGAAATGAGAATGCTCGCGGCCCTGCCGAACGTCGTCTGCAAGCTCAGTGGGGTCGCGACCGAGGCGGACCACGCCACGTGGACGCCCGCGCAGCTGCGGCCGTACCTTGATCATGCGCTCGCGTGTTTCGGACCCGGCCGGGTGATGTTCGGTGGCGACTGGCCCGTGAGCACCCTCGCGACGGACTATCCCCGTTGGGTGGCGACGGTTGATGAGGCGCTGGCGGGCTTTTCGGCGGCCGAACGACGCCGCGTCTACGTTGCCAACGCCGAGGCGTTCTACCGCGTTTGAACGGGCGCCATCGGCAGGCGGGTGAAGGCCGGGCTTTCCCGGCCCACAGACCGACCGGCCTTCTCCAGGAGGAAAAGCGCCGCGAGGTCCTCGCTTCGCGCCAGCGTTTCGCCCGCCTCCGGGCCGAGCACGAACAGGCCGGTGGCGAGCGCGCTCGAGTCGGCGCAGGTCCGCGCAACGACGCTGGCTGCGAGATGCGGGCCTGAAACGGGTCGTCCGGTGCGCGGGTCCATGACGTGGCCCGCGCGCTGTCCGGCAATGGTGCGGACGTTGCGGTGGTTGCCCGAGGTGGAGAGGGCTTTGTCGCGGAGCAGCAAGAGCCGACCAAGGGCGGGTGCCGTGGACAAAGGATCCTCGATCGCAACCGGCCAGCCTTCACCCCGCGGCCCGGGACCGGCGGCGCGCAGATCGCCGCCGATCGCGACAAGGTGGTTGCCGCAGCCGAGGCGGGCGAGCCGCTCGCTGAGCGCGTCGACGGCCAGGCCCTTGGCGAGCGAGGAAAAGTCCACGGTGACGTCCGGACGGGTCCTGCGCAGCGAAGGCGGGTCAGAGCGCGCTTCCAGGCGGCGCCAATCGACGCGGGAGTGTAGCGTCGCTATTTCCTCATTGCTTGGAGCGCGGGCCGGCGTCGGATGCGGTCCGAAGCCCCAGCGCTGTAGCAACGGCTCAACCGTCACGTCGAAGGCGCCGCCCGTCCGGGTGCTGATGGCGCGGGCGCGCTCCGCCGCCGTGGCGAGCTCGACCGAAACCGGAATCCAGTCGGTCGACCCCGACCGGTTGAAACGAGAGACCTCCGACTCGGGCCGGTAGTTGGAAAAGATGCCCTCGAGCCGCTCGAGGACTCCCGCCAGTTCCTGCTGGAAGGCGACGGGATCGGCCGCCGCTTTTTCCGGAATCCACTTCGCCGACCACGTCGTGCCCATCGCGCGGCCGAAGACCGTGATCGGCTCGGCGGCGCGGGCTAGGGATGAGAAAGCGAGCGAGACGCCGATGAAACGGAGGAGCGCCGCGACAGCGTGACGAAGATAAGATCGGATTGATGCGAGCCGGGGACCCGTAGGGTGCGGGGACTCAATCCGAGGGCGCGGAGGCGCGGTGTGGTTATCGCGCGGAAATCGCCGACCTTGTAGCGGCTGGGTTTTATCCGCTGCAGCCTGGTTGAACCGCGGTCCCTGCGGCCTCGCGCGAAGGGATGATTGCGGTATCGAAGGACGCCCGGACCGCGAAAGCCACGGTTTCGGACCAGCCCTCACGGCAGGCCCTTCATCCAAACCAAAACCGGCACGTACTGCCAGTTAAGCACGGCGGCGGTGAGCACGAGGCCCAGTGCACCGGCATCGCGAGCGGAAAAGCGATCCGTGGGGCCACGGGCGCGGACAAAGTTGAGCAGGGCCCCGGTGGGGCAGCCGAAGCGGCAATAGGCCTGCGGCACGAAGGCGGACGCCACCAGTCCGATACCCGCGACCGTCAGCGTGGCGATTCCCGCGGTGCGAACCAGATAGGCATCGAACGGCTCAATGCCGGCGAGATCGAGCGGGAGCGCCAGCATCGCCGTCACAAGGGTCAGCAGGAGAAGCGCGCCGGGCAGCAAGCCCAGGGCGCGGCTGACATCGGGACGGAGCGTCACGGAGAGACGCCGCGGGCGGAAGCGGCCGATCAATTCCTGCGCTGCGCCGTGCGGACAGAGGTGATGGCAGTAGAAGGGCCGGCGGGTCGCCCACGGCACGAGCAACGCCGCCCCGAGCAGCAGCACGAGGCCGGAGGCCGTCTGCCAAGGTACCCCGGCGCGCGTCCAGCCCGCGATCAGCGATTGGGCGAGCAGGTCGCCGCTGATGAATCCGACGTAGCCGATGAGAAAAACCTGAAAGGGCACCTTCCAGCGGTGTCGCCAGGTGGCCGGCCCGAATGCCATCACCGAAGCGAGCGCCACCGTTCCCAGCATTCCCCAATCCCGCCATCCCGGTGCGAAGGGCGGGCGGGCGGCGATCTCGTCGCGGCTCGCCTTCAGGCGCGCCTTCACGCTGTGGGCGATGGCCATGCTCGTCATCGTGGCGCCGGAAACCCCCTCGATGCCCGCTTTCCGGAAGTCGAGGTCGGCGGCCTGGTCCCAGGTGAGTCCGTTCCACTTTTTCAGGAAGCGGCGGTCGACGACCACGTCGCGCACATGGTCCTTGGTGTCCTCGGAGGAGCGCACGCTCAGGCCGAGGATGCGCCAGTCGGTTCCGAGGGCCACCAAGGTGTCGGTCACGCCGCAGTAGCCGATGATGTCGTGGCAACGCGGCTGCGTGCGGACCACGTAGCCGAGTTCCCGGCCTTCGCGGTCGAGGATAAAGAGCCCGTCGCGCTCGGAGTCGTCGGGCCGCAGGCTGGCGGCGGCGGGGAAGAAAGCGCGGACCTCCTCGACGACCACCGGCGCGTCGCCGTGCGACCGCTGCTTCACGGCGACATCGCGGACGAGCCACGCGATGGCGGCCACGACGCCCAGACGGTAGAGTTGGAGTGCGAACAGACCGAAACTCCACGACGACTGCTGCACGGGCATGCTACCAGATCACTTTCAGGCCTCTGACCCCGACGAGATCATGTATCTTTTCGTCCACTGTAAGCAGCGGCAGTCTGTGTTCCACTGCAGTAGCCACGATGTGGCGATCACATGGGTCCCGGTGCGCCCAATCGATTGACGCTGCCCGCAGGGCTATGGCCGGCGTCACGGGGAGCACGACCACTCCTTCAGTTGCTACCTCCAGCCACTGCTTCGGAGAAAGACGCGTTGGTATCCGACCGGCAGTCAGATGGCGGGCTAGTTCACTCAGCGTAACATCGCTGATTGCCAAGTCGCCCGGGACGGCGACCTCCAAGACCGAGCGTACCGCCCCGGAGAGCCGCGGGTCGCCGCTCGTGGCCCAGTCAAGTACGTGTGTATCAAGAAGCCACTTCACCGTGGCTCGTTTTCCCATTCCTCGTCGGCGAACGCCGGCTCGGCGGGATCGTAGGATGATTTTCCTGCGGATGTGCTCCGGAGGCTGCCCAGAAGCCAGCCTTTGCCTTCACGAGGTAGTTCCTTCTCGACGGCAGAACGCACTACCTCGGACACCGGTATTCTCCGCTTTCGTGCTACCCGGCGCAGGCGCCGCTGAAGATCGGAAGACACTTTGAGTGTCAGAGTAGGCATGGTATTACCATGGTAATACGGGAGTCGGCCGTCAAGAAGCCCCGCGCCTCACGGCGCGGGCAGGATCTGCACGGCGTCGATGTGGGCGTTGCCGTCGGCGCCGGCGGCGTCGACGACGACCGCGTAGGTCTGGCCGGCGTTGAACTTGTAGGTTCCGAGAGCGATCCAGCGGTTCTCCACCTTGGGATTCACGCGTTGGTTCACGGTGACCGCGGCGTTGCCGCCCGCGTGGCGCACGGTGACGGCGGTGTTGCTGGCGCGGTTTTCGTGGGCGGCGCTGGCGAAGCGGACCTCGTAGGAGCCGGAGGCGGGCACGGTGAACTCGAAGGTGGCGGTGTTGCCCGGGCCGCGGGCGTAGGCGTAGTCGTTGCCGACGAAGGGCAGGCCGCCGCCGGTGGTCCACTTGCCGGTGAGCTTCGCCTTGGCGTGGTCGATGACGACGCCCTTGAGCGAGGCCAGGGAGACGCCGCGGCCGCCGGCGTCGTCGACCGGCGCGGGCGCCGGGCCCGAGACATCGAAGGTGTTGTCGGGCAGGCGGCGCGCGCGGCCCGGCAGTTTGAGCAATTGGTCCATCTCGGACCAGTAGAGCGTGTAGACCTCGCGCGGGGAGCAGTTGCGGCGGACCGCGACGGAGGCGGCCTTGCCGACAACTTCGCCCATCATGCCGATGGTCTTCATCACCCGAACGGTGCCGAGCGCGACGTCGGTGACGCTGATGTTGCGGCCGGCCATGAAGAGGTTGCTCACGTTAACCGAGTAAAGGGTGCGGTAGGGAATCGGGTAGCCGTACTGGCGGTCGACGCGGCGGTCGTGGTCGGCGTAGGAGATGAACGGATTCTCGGGAAACTTCTTCGCGAATTCCTGCTTCGGGAAATGGAGATCGATACTCCAGGTGCTGGGCACGCAGCCGTCGGGGAACTCACGTTTCGAGACGATATCCTCCTGGGTGAGCATCACGTCGCCGACGATGCGGCGGGACTCGCGGGTGCCGCCGATGTAGGCCACCCAGTCGAGCTTGGCCTTGGCGTGATCGGCTTTGCCGTCGCGGTTCTTCATGGCGTTGAACGCGCCGAAGACCGCGCGGAGGTTCCAGTCGCGGATCAGTTCGAGATCGTTGATCGGGTGCTTATTGAAGCCGCTCTCCCAGAACCACTCGCCCTTGCCTTTGTCGGCCATGTCGGCGCGACCCATCTTCGGGTAGGGAAAGTCGTCCATGTTGAGGTCGAGGGCCCAAGGTGTCTCGGGGAAGCGCCGCGACTCCGCCGCGTTGCTCCAGATCCACATGTTGCTCATCCCGAGCAGGTCTTTCATCTCGATCTCGTACTTGGCGCCCGCGAGGTGCGCGAGGGAGCCGTGCCCGGTGCAGTCGGAGAAGAGTTTTCCGCGGAAACGCTTCTGGCGGCTGTTGGTGGTGTTGAGCGAGGTGACGGACACGATGCGGTCGCCCTTGGTCTCGGCGGCGTAGACGTGCTCGTTCAGGAACAGCGAGATGTTCTTCTCCTTGCGGACGTGCGCCTCCTTCTGGGCGTCCCCGAATTCCTCGTAAAGGCCCGGGGAGTTCTTCGCGCGGTCGGCGAACTCCTCGACCATCTCGCCGATGTGCGGATACTTGCCGCGGCGGATCAGGCCCTGCGACCAGACGCGCACTTCGGAGCTGCCGTTGCCGCCGAGCACGGGGCGGTTCTGGATCAGTGCGACCTTCAGACCTTGTCGCGCGGCGGAGATGGCGCTGCCGAGGCCACCGTAACCGCCGCCGACGACGACCAGGTCAAACTCGCCCATGTCCTCCGGTGCGGCCGGCAGTCCGAGCGCCGTCTTGCGCCAGGCGGAAAGCGGGGCGCTTTCATCGGGCGGATTTTCCCCGAGATCCTTGGTGAGGTAGACGGCGTCGCAACGTCCGTTGAATCCGGTGAGGTCGCGCAGCGCGACGTTCAGCTTGGTTTCGGTCGCCTCGACAATACCGCCGTCGTGCCACGACCAGGCCTTGCCCTTGGTGCCGAATGTTTCCGCGAGGGGCTGGCCGTTGATGATCACCTGGAACCGGCCGGGCGTGCCGGGAGCGCCCCAAGGTGCGACCCAATCCTTGGTACGCACCCAGACGCGGTATTTTCCGGTGGAGGGCAGGTTGGCCGTGGTGGTGGCATCCTTGACTGGTTCGCCCAGGCCGTGTGCCAGGAGATAGGGCGACCCCATGATCTCGATGAACTGGGTGTCGAGCGACCAGCCGCCTGGGTTCTGGAAGCTCTCCGCCTCGAGCAGGAGGCGGTCGGCGGCCGCCGCAGGCAGCGTCGCGGCGAGCGTGAGGGCGAGGGAGGTCAGGATGGATTTCATCAGGGTTGGGTAATTTGGCAGTGGGGTTGGGGACGGTGGCGAGCGGCTCACTCGTACACCAGCCACGCCGTGGCGGTGGTGGCGGAGGCGGCGGAGACGCGCACCCAGTAGGCTTGGTAACCGTCCGGAAACACGTGCGGCACCGCAAGCCCGGGCGGCACATCGAGGGCGGCATACTCCACCCAGTGGCCGGTGCCGGTAAGGTCGACCTCGACCCTCATGCTCACCGTGCGTTCGGAGCGATGGGAAAGCGTCAGTGTCTTCCGGTCATAGCCGGTCATCAGGTACGGATCGGAGAACTCGCCGGCCTTCACCGCCGAGTCCTTCCATGGACCACCCACGCCGACCGGCTTTCCGAGTCCCCAGAGTTCGTCGACGGAGCCCAGCCAGACGGCGGCGCGCCCATCGGCGGAGCGGATCACGCGCGCATCCTTCGCCGAGGCGTCCCCCGCGATCCCGGTCAGCGCCAGCAGGCCGCGCCAGCTGGCGTAATCGTGAATACGCCGGTTGTGCGTGGCGATGGGGCGGAGTTTCGAGATGCCGCCGGCGTTTTCGGCGGGCAGCTCGAAGAAGGTGCCGCCCGCGTTCAGCAGGTCGCGTTCCGTGCAGACCTCTCGGCACGCCCGGGCGGGTCCGAGCGGGCCGTCCATCCGGAAACCCTCGCGGCCGCGTGGCAGGCGGAAGCGGCGGCCGGCGTCGTCGGTGTAGATGACCGAGGCGGCGTCCTCCGCGATCGCGTCGACGGGGATGGCGACGTTGGCCTGCATCCAGGCCGCGGTGGTTGGTTCCTCCCGCGCTCGCAGGACCAGGTCTTCGCCTAATTCGTGGAATCGTTCGCCGACGGTCACGCCGAGCGTCTTTTTCCCGGCGCCCCGCGCGTACAGCAGCCCTCCGATCGGGGCGGAGGAGTCATCACGGGCGAGCGCGGCGAACTTCGCGTCGGCGGAGGGCCGGCGTGAATCGACGTTGCGATAGGAAAAGACGGCCGAAGCCCGGCCGAGATCGCGCGAGGCGCGGAGGCGGATCCATGCGCCTTGTTCGGCGGCGGTGAACGTTGTCCAGGCGTAGCCGGCGGCGGGCACCTCGACGCGGCGCAATTCGCGCCAGGTGCCGTCGCCGGCGCGGTCGACCTCGAGGGTGAACTCCACCGGAGTGCCCGCGTCGTGGCGCAGATGGAGGATGCGTTGTTCGTAACCGGAGAAAAGGTAGGGGTCGGACGCCGTGTCGTGGCGCACGGGCTCCTCAAACCAGAGTGCGCCCCGGCCGATGACGGGCCCCAATTGGTCGAGCTGAGCGGGTTCCAAAAACCAAAGGTTCGACTGGGACTGCCCGGGGCCGGCGAGTTTGCCCTTGGCGCGGCGCTTGTTGAGGAACTCGCTGCGCGCGGTGTCGTCGCAGCCCAGTACCACGCGGTCGCCCCAGCGCGTGAAGTCGCCGACGACCTTGAGGTAATTGGAGCGCGGCGCGATGCCGGCCGAGCGGGCGGGGGTGAACGTGCGCGGGAAGCGCCAGAACGTTCCGTGCATGGTCATCAGGAGGTCCTCCTCGCCGATGTCGCGGATGCGCGGCCACTCCGTGTTCCAGCCGTGGGCGCCGTCGTAGGAATGGCTCCCCTTCGGCAGGCGGTAGGTGTGCCACCGGCCCGCGTGGAGCACCATGAGCAGGAGCGAGCGATGATCCCAGCCGACGGACCAGATCGGGTCGGTGGCCGGGTTGGCGTTGCCCTCGAGGCCGCCCGGGCCGGTGACCTCGGTGAACTGATTGCGTCGGACGACGGTCCAAGTTTCCGCCCGGCCGTCCCAGGACGCGAGCGCGCCGGAGGGAATGTCGGGACGCGTCTGCGCTTCCTTACCATGCTCGCCGTTATTCGCGTACACGAGCAGGCCCTGACCCGAGTAGAGGCCCTTGCCGTGGTAACCGGGCAGGCCCGCGCGGCGGAACGGCTCCTTGAGCTGCTCGTCCCGGAATAATTCCGTGACGGCCAGCGAGCGGACATCGACCTCGTAAAAGCCCTCCTCCATCGAGGCGAAGTAGACCTTGTTGGCTGGATCGGTGAGATGGCGCGCGGTGCCGGTGGGGCGCCCGTACATCCGTGAGTAGGGAATGACGCGCACGGCGCCGCCGGCGTCGATCGCGTAGGGTCCGATGAACAGCTGGCGGGATTCGCGGTGGATGAAGCGATTGGCGGGGGTGCCGCCGATACTTTCGGGACGGATGATCTGCCGGAGGTCCGGCGTTATTTCGTAAAGTTTATCGGTGGACCCCTGCGGCTTGTGTGGCGCGTAGGTGATCACCCAGAGACGGCCGGCCCATGGCACGACCGCTCCGGTGCCGCACTCGCTCTCCTCATTGAACATCGCGAGGTGCGGATGGATGCCGCCGAAGGCGGGCAGGTTTTCCGCGGCGCGCGACAAAGCCGCGAGCGAAGCGATGATGAGTGGCAGGGTGCCGAAACAGCGGCGGAACAGGGGCATGGCAACGGGAAGTCGAGTAATCCGCCGTCGCGAAGGCAACGCGGGTCGTGGTGAAGCCGTTCACCGCCCACGCGGCCGGGAGAGGGGCGGTTTTTCTTTCGGGCGGAAAGGGAACGAGCCGGAGAGGAAGGTGGAAATCAAGAATGCGGGAAGAGGCGCGCCGAGCCTCTGACGCCGCTTCGATTCGGGTGGACGTGCGATGTAGCCGCGGCCGCCCGCCTACGCCGGGGCTACGGCGGGCGAGCTCGCCGCGGACCATGCCGCTTGCGTGACAGCCAACGGCTGTTCCGAACGCAGCGAACTTGAACCGCGGATTTCGCCGATGGCGCGGATGAACAAGCCGTAGAAACCTCACCTCCCCGATCTTCCCGTACTTCCTGTTCAAGCGCCGGCTCCAAAACTCCGTCAGGGGAAACCCACGCAGGGACACCGAGTCACACGAATGGTCCGAGATTTCGCTCCGTTCCCTCCGTTTGCTCCTGTTCGCGAGCTTGGAACGGCAAGTAGAGAGTCCTCTCTTTTTTCCGAAGTCTCCCCGGTCTCAAAAGTCTCTCCGGTCTTCCTGTCTTCCCGCGGGCAAAAAAACACCCGCCCCGTTGCGGGGGCGGGTGGAGGAACTGCGGTCGGATGACCGCGGCGATCAGAGCCGGCCGGTCACGCCGAACACCACCTTGCTGTGGAACGTGCGCCAGAAGCTCGGGCGGTCCCGGTAGGCGGCGTAACGGTTATCCAGCAGCGTGGACGTGAAGTTCTCCACGTCGAAGAAGCCGCTGACCGTGCGGGTGAACGCGTAGCGCGATTTCCACGTCCACGAGGTCTTCGGCAGCTGCCAGGTGACCAGCGCGGGCGTGGTCGAGTTGGAGATCAGGTACTCGCCGCGGTAGACGGCCTGAAGACGCAGGTCGAAGCCGTAGCCGCGGAAGCTCAGGCCGAGGTTACCGGTGATGTCGAGGAAGCCGGCAAGCGTGCCGCCGGCGCTGCTGCCCGGGCCGGTGACGAACGCGGAGTTGTTACCCTTCGTCCACAGCTTCGTGAGGTTGCTGTAGACACCGAGTCCCTTCGCCCAACCGGGCAGGAACGTCAGCTGCTGCTGGTAGTTGAATTCCACACCGCGGATTTGCGCCCAGCCGCTGTTCACCGTCGTGTTGATGCGGTAACCGGCGTACTGTCCGTCGTAGCCGTTGTTCTGGCCCGCCGCGACGAACTGGCTGCTGTCGCTCTGGATGTAGTCGTTGATCTTTTTATGGAAGGCCCCGAACGAGATCATGCCCTGGGGCGTGAAGTAGTACTCGGAGCTGAAGTCCATGTTGCGGGCGTACTGCGGCTTCAGGTTGGGGTTGGTGACCGTGATCGACTGCGCCGAGTCATTGACGGTCGTGTTGGGGATGATGTTGCCGAAGGGCGGGCGACCGACTCCGGTCGACCAGCTCAGCCGGTTGACCCAGCCGGAAGTGGCCTGGTACTTCAGGTGCACTCCCGGCAGGTAGAAGCGGTACGCGCCGCGGTTGGTGGAGCGCCCGCTGTACTGGGCGACGTTGCGGCGGATTTGTTCGGCGTCGGTGATCGGCCCGGTCCAGGCGGCGCGGCGCGCCTGCTCCTGCGGGGACACGTAGTTGAGCGGTCCTTCGCCCTGCACCTTCGTGTCCTCGAGGCGCACGCCGGTCAGCAGCGAGAGACGCCGCGTGAGGCGGCCGTTGACGAGGAAGTAGGCGGCGCGGATGTCCTCCTGGATCTCCTGGTCGGACGTGAGGCGCTGCCGGGATGTGATCTCGACGTCGTCCTTCCACAGGCGGGGATTGTCGCGGCGGTGGGCGGCGACCTTGTAGGAATCCACCCACGGCGGCACGCCGCCGCGGTTGAGGTAGTACTCCTTCTCGTCCCACGTGTAGTCCTTGGGAAACGCGCTGAAGATCGAGATGCCCTGGTTGTCGTCGGCGGTGTTCAGGATGCCGTCGGGGCCGGTGTAGAAGGAGCGGCGCGGATTGGTCCAGAGGTGGCGGGTCTGGCGCTGCGCGGTGAAGCCGGTCTTGTAGTAGAATGGCACGCGGTAGTTGACGTCCTTCCGGAGGTCGAACTTGGCGGCGTACACCTTGTCGTAGCCGCGCTGGTCGTTCTGGTCGATGCGCAGGCGGCTGTAGTTCGCGAAATTCTGCCAGTCGGGCCCCTCAGTCTGGCGCACCGTCGGCACCTTCGCGTCCTGGCTGCGGTCGATCACGAAGCCGAGGTTGGGGATTTCCAGGAACACGGTGCCGGTCGGCCGGGCCGAGTATTTGTCCTCCTCGTGCATCACGTCGTAGTACGTGGCCGAGTCGGAGTAGGAGAGGCTGTAGTCGATCTGCAGGCCCGGGAAGCGGTGGCGGACGCTCGGGGAGAAGACAAAGGTGCGGCCCGACTTGTCGTTCGAGGCGACGTTGAGGTTGGCGGTGCCGCCCTGGTTGGTCCAACGCGAGGTGTAGTAGGCGGTGTCGCGCGCGCCGGGTCCCGGGGTGGCGGGCTCGACGTTGTTGGCGAAAATCTGCGTTAACGTCTCGGTGTAGCCCGGCTTCACGAAGCCGCCGCCGGTGCGGCGTCCGGCGGCATCCACCGTCGCGAGGAGGCTGGGCAGGTTGGCGCCGGTGGCGAACGCGGCGTTCAGCGTGTGGAAGCGGGTGTCGTTGTTCTCGTGGAAGAAATTGTAGACGTTGTTCAAGGAGATCGTCGTCTCCTCGCTCCACTTGTACATGATCTTGGCGCCGGTCGCGATGCGGGAGCGGGTGGCGCCGTTGACGATGTAGCGGCTGATGCTGTTGGCGAAGGCGGGACCGGGTTCGTTGCGACGCTCGTAGCTGCTCGCGATGAGCGCGCCGCCGGCGGGCTGGCTGTGCACCGTGCCCGTCAGCGAGATGCCCCAGTTGCGCTTCTCGCCGAAGACATCCGAGTAGTTGAAGTTCATCGAGGGGCCGAAGCCGCGGATGGGCTGCTTCCACTTGGCCTCGACCGGCCCGGCGTAGGTGGGCTGCGAGGCCAGGCCTACGGTGTACGTGAACACCCGGCCCGCCTTGCTGTCGAAGGGGCTCTTGGTGACGAGGTTGACGCTGCCGCCGATCGACGCGCCGTCCATGTCGGGCGTCGGTGCCTTGGTGACCTCGATCGACTCGATGTTGCCCAGCGAGGCCGTCTCGAACTCGAACTGGCGGCCCGTGCCGGCCGATTGCGCGCTGGCGACCTGCGCGCCGTCCATCGTGACCGAGCTGAGCGCGGAGCCCACGCCGCGGATGCTGATCTGGCGGACGTCAGGTCCGTTATAGTCGGCCGTGATGCCCACGACGTGCTGGAGCATGTCACCGATGTTGCCGTCGGCGATGTTTCCGAAGGTGTCCGAGGACACGACGTTCTTCACGTTCGGGGCGAGGCGCTGCAGGGTTTCCGCCTTGGCGGTTCCCTCGCGCTCGCCGGCGACGGTGAATTTGTCCATCCGGTAGATGCCGGAAGTCAGCTCGACGTCCTGCACGACCCGGCGGCCCGCGGCGGCCGTCACGGTGGTGCGCGAGGTGTCGAGGCCGGCGAAGGCGACCACGATCGTGGCCGGGCCGGGCGGGACGTCCCGGAATTCGAAACGGCCCTCCCGGTCCGTGGTGGTGGAGCGGCCCGTGCCGTCCAACTCGACCGTGGCGCCTTCCAGATAGGA
>CAXRGI010000222.1:0-2367 GCA_964229935.1 Opitutales bacterium | reverse complement strand
ATGATCATGTTCTCCTCGGCGCGGAACGGCGAGGCGGCGGGCGGGTAGACGACGAGCTTGCCGCCCGAAAGACCCTTGCCGAAGTAGTCGTTGGCGTCGCCCTCGATGGAGAGCGTCATGCCGCGGGTGACGAACGCGCCGAAGCTCTGGCCGGCGGAACCGGTGAACTTAAGCCGCACGGTGTCCTCGGGCAGGCCCTTGGCGCCGTGCTTCCGAGTGATTTCTCCGCTGGTGATGGTGCCGGTGACGCGGTTGACGTTCCGGATGGGAAGCTCGGCGGAGACCTTCTCGCCGCGCTCGATGGCGGGGCGGCAGATCTCGAGGAGCTTGGTCATGTCGAGCGAGCGGTCGATGCCGTGGTCCTGCTTCATCTGGCAGTAACGGCCGACCTCGGGGCCAACGTCCGGCTGGTAGAGGATCTTGGAGAAATCGAGCCCCTTGGCCTTCCAGTGGTTGATGGCGCGACGCGGCTCGAGGCGGTCGGTGCGACCGACCATCTCGTCGATGGTACGGAAGCCGAGCTGGGCCATGATCTCGCGCAGGTCCTCGGCGATGAACCGCATGAAGTTGACGACGTGCTCGGGCTTGCCGGCGAACCGGGCGCGCAGCTGCGGATCCTGGGTCGCGACGCCGGCCGGGCAGGTGTTGAGATGGCAGACGCGCATCATGATGCAGCCCGTGGCGACGAGCGGAGCGGTGGCGAAGCCGAACTCCTCGGCACCAAGCAGCGCGGCGATGGCGACATCCCGGCCGGTCTTGAGCTGGCCGTCGGTCTCGACCGCGATGCGGGAGCGGAGGTTGTTCAGGACGAGGGTTTGGTGGGTCTCGGCGAGCCCGAGTTCCCACGGGAGACCCGCGTGCTGCAGGGAAGTCTGCGGCGAGGCGCCGGTGCCGCCGTCGTACCCGGAGATCAGGACGACATCGGCGTGGGCCTTCGCGACGCCGGCGGCGACGGTGCCGACGCCGACCTCGGAGACGAGCTTCACGCTGACCCGTGCGCGGTGGTTCGCGTTCTTCAGGTCGTGGATGAGTTCGGCGAGGTCCTCGATCGAGTAGATGTCGTGGTGGGGCGGCGGCGAAATGAGGCCGACGCCAGCGGTGGTGCCGCGGGTCTTGGCGACCCACGGGTAGACCTTGGTGCCCGGGAGCTGGCCGCCCTCGCCGGGCTTGGCACCCTGGGCCATCTTGATCTGGAGCTCGCGGGCGTTGACGAGGTACTCGCTGGTGACACCGAAGCGGCCGGAGGCGACCTGCTTGATGGCGGAGTTCTTCGAGTCACCCTGCTCGTTGGTCCACGTGAAGCGGGCGGGATCCTCGCCGCCCTCGCCGGTGTTGGATTTCCCGCCGATGCGGTTCATCGCGATGGCGAGCGTCTCGTGGGCCTCCTGCGAGATGGAGCCGTAGGACATGGCGCCGGTCTTGAACCGCCGCATGATGCTCTCGGCGGGCTCGACCTCGGAAAGCGGGATGGCCGTGTCGGCCGGCTTGAGTTCGAGGAGACTGCGCAGCGTGCAGAGCGCGGCGCCCTGCTCATTGATAAGCCGCGCGTAGTTCTGGTAGGATGTCTTGTTGTTGGTGCGCACGGCCTTCTGGAGGGCGTGCACCGACTCGGGCGTGAACAGGTGGGCCTCGCCGCTGGAGCGCCACTGGTAGATGCCGCCGACGGGCAACACGTGGCTCTCGACCGCGCGTTCCGGGTAGGCGGCGCGATGGCGGAGGAGTACCTCCTGCGCGATGACGTCGAGCCCGATGCCGCCCACGCGCGAAGGCGTCCAGGTGAAGTAATGGTCGACGACGTCCTGGCGGAGGCCGAGGGCCTCGAAGACCTGGGCGCCGCGGTAGCTCTGGATGGCGGAGATGCCCATCTTGGACATGACCTTCACGACGCCCTTGGACGCGGCCTTCACGAAGTTGGCGCACGCCTTCTTGTGGTCGATGCCGGTGAGCAGACCCTCGCGGATCATGTCGTCGATCGTCTCGAACGCGACGTACGGGTTGATGGCGCTGCAGCCGTAGCCGATCAGCAGCGCGAAGTGATGCACCTCGCGTGCGTCGCCCGTCTCGAGCACAAGGGAGACGCGGGTGCGCAGGCCCTCGCGGATCAAGTAGTGGTGCAGGCCGGCGACGGCCAGCAGCGACGGGATCGGCGCGAACTCGCGGGTGACGCCGCGGTCGCTGAGGATGAGGACGTTGACCTCCTCCTCCTCGATCATGCGGCGGGCCATGGCGGAGAGCTCCTCCATCGACTTGGCGAGACCCTTCTCGCCGCGGGTCACGCGGAAGAGGATGGGCAGCACGCCGGTCTTGAGGCCGGGCAGGTTGGTACGGCGGATCTTGGCGAACTCCTCGTTGGTAAGGACCGGCCAC
>CAXRGI010000221.1:0-2129 GCA_964229935.1 Opitutales bacterium | reverse complement strand
GGCGCCCGCGTCCCCGGGGGTATTCCCGGCCCCCGCACGATGAAAGGCACCCGCCACGAGTGCTCGTAAAGGATTTGCTTCCCTTGGATGCCGTGGCGTCCGATCGCGATGCCGTTGTCGGCGGTATAGAAGACGTAGGTGTTGTCGAGTTCACCCATCGCCTCAAGCCGACGCAGGACGCGGTCGATCTGCGCATCGATGTATTCAACGCACGCGAACTGGCGGCCGAGTTCGTTGCGAATGGTACGCTCGTCGCGTCTCTCCCAGACGCCGCTCGCTTGGGTCTCGTCACGTTGGCCCGGTTGGTTGCCCTGATCAAAGGGGTGGGCGGGCAGGTAGGCGACCGGCAGCCGCGGCTGTTTGGGGTGCGCCGGCGGGGGCGAATCCCGATCGGCGTGGTTGGTCGCCCCGTACTTGGCGAGGTATTCGGGTTTCCCGTCGCGGGTGTCGTGCGGGTGGGAGAATCCGAAGTGGATCAGGAAGGGCCGGGCATCCTTTTTCGTCTCCCGTTCCTTCAGGTAATCGAGCACGCGTTCCGCATGCCAGGCGCTGCCGGTCTCATCGGTTCCACCGCGCTTGTCCGCATCGTGCCTCACTTGGAAAAGCCGGTTGGCGGCCTGATAACTGTTGCCGGGCTTGCACGTGCGCATCGTGGCGTAACCGGCGCGGTTGAAAACCGCGGGCAGGGACTGTTGCGCCAAATCCGGCGGCACGAGACGCGGATCGGCGTCGTGCGGATTATGCCCACGGCCGCTGGCGTCGGGCGCATGCCAGAGCGTTCGTCCGGTCATCATCATGGTGCGCGAGGGCGTGCAGACGCCGCCCACCCAGCCACCCATGTAATACGCGCCGTCGATCACCATGCCTTGCGCCGCCAGGCGGTCGAGGGTGGGTGAGTGGAGTTCTGAGCGCGGATTGTAGAACCGGAAGTCGAACGGCGACTGGTCGTCGACGACGATGATCAGGAAGTTCGGGGCGCGGCGCGCGGGTCCCGGCTCGGCGGCCCGCAGGGCGGGGGGGAGTCCGTTCGAAAGGACGGCGGCCAGAAAAAGGATGTGGGTGATCGCGCGGGGTCGGGTTCGCATCGGGGCTCGGGGTCGACGGGGTTATTCGGCGACCCATCCCTTCTCCGCAAGCACGACGCACGATCCGTGTGCCAGGATAACAACATGCGAAAGCGGGTTTCGGGTGCTCCTCTGCAAGTGCGTCGGCGGGCGCGGCGCTTGACTTGAAATCGGCGGGCGCCACGACCCAGGCATGCCTCCGATGGTCATTGCCAACGCGAGATCGATGGTTGCGTGGTGCCAAGGTGGGCTGGGTGCCCGGGTTGCCCTGCCTGTCGTGGGCCTTTGGGTCGGCTTGTCCTCCCTCGTCGTGGCCGCCACCCCGCCGCCAGTCGTGGAGGCTGGGATCGAGGTGCAAGCGGGCATTCCTTACGCCGCAAACGGCAACCCGCGGCAGACGTTGGATGTCTACTTGCCGCAGCGCCGCTCCGCCCGAACGCCCTTGCCGGTAATCGTGTTCATTCACGGAGGAGGGTGGGTGGGCGGAAGCAAGGCCGCCGGGCGCGCTGTCCTCCAGCCTTGGGTCGCCTCGGGGAATTATATCGGTGTCTCTGTGAATTACCGTCTGGCGGGCGAGGCGCGGTGGCCGGCTCAGATTCACGACTGCAAGGCGGCCATTCGCTGGCTGCGTGCCAACGCCGGACGGCTTGGCATCGAGCCGGCCAAGATCGGCGTGGTCGGGATCTCCGCCGGCGGAACCCTCGCGACGCTGCTGGGCACCAGCGGCGGCGTGGCGGACCTCGAGGGCACCGTCGGGCCGCACGCGGGCGAGGACAGCCGCGTGACCTGTGTGCTGAACTATTTCGGCCGGCTTAATTTCCTGGCGGAGCCGGCGTCGGCGCGCGCCGCGCCCTCCCAGGCCGAGGCGCTGGCCGGGCGCCTACGTTCACTTTTCGGCGGCTCGCTCGAGGATAGGGTGGATCTCGCTCGGCGCGGCTCGCCCGTGACCCACGTCTCCGCCGACGACGCGCCCGTCCTTACTTTTCACGGCACCCGGGATGAGCTCGTGCCAATCGTGCAGGCCGAGGAGTTTGACGCGGCGGTTCGTCGAGCCGGCGGTTCCCA
>CAXRGI010000220.1:0-6098 GCA_964229935.1 Opitutales bacterium | reverse complement strand
CAAAAGCAGTGGAAGCCCTTCCTTGAGCAGAACAAGGGCAAGCAGATCCTCCTCTATTGCGCCAGCGGCGGCCGTTCCAAGACCGTCGCCGCCGCGCTCGCCGAAAAAGGTCTCCGCACCGCCAACGGCGGAGGCGTCCGCGACTGGTCCCGCGCCGGCCTGCCCGTGCGGCAGGTCGAATGAGGGCCGGCCCCTCAGGTCAGAGGGGAATCATCTGCTTCCAGTGCCGGGGTGGGGGGCGGGGATTACCCCGAGAAGAGCGTAGGCTGGCTGCAGCCCCAGCCACGCTGCACGCCAACGGCAGCCTGACGGAATAAATTGGTGGAGGTGGCGGGATTTGAACCCGCGTGCCCCTGGCCTTTGCACGCCACGTCTACCTGTATAGTGCGACTTTGATCTCGCCCGGGCCACGCCGCCGCACGCGCTTGAGCCCCGGCCAGTCCCCGGATCGAAGATACAGCGCGCGGTCCGCGGACCGCTCCACGCGCCATGCCTGCTGTCGACGTCAGTTCCAGCTAGCAGGTGTCGCTAGACCGACGTGGCTGTCATTAGGCAGCCAGGGGCATTTCTTCAGTTTTGCCGTTTGTTGTTTCGCGGGGGGATTTGCGAGAGACCCACGACTCTCGACAGGCAGCGGCGCGCTCCAACCAAGGGTAGAATCCAGAACACCCCCGGAAAATCAAAGGAACCGGACCCCGTTCCGACCGGGCGGTCGGAGGAGGTTTCGGGCCCGTGATCGCGCGATCCGCGATCAAAGAACGCCGGCACCATGCGCTCCGCCGTACGCTTGGCAAGCGCGCCGGCGCGGTTTCAAGGCGTCGCGCGGGTCAGCGGCACGAATCGCACCGGATGCGAAGCCTTGCGCTCAAGCGTGCCGTCAGCGCGTTTGACGAGTAGCCGCAGCTCCTGGGTCGCCCCGGCGGGACCGACCGGAATGCAAAGCCGTCCACCCTCGCGGAGCTGCGCGATGAGCGGCGCGGGCACTTCCTCGGGCGCGCAGGTGACGATGATGGCATCGAAAGGCGCGGCCTCCGGCCACCCCTGCCAGCCGTCGCCGATGCGCAGCCGCACGCGGTCGTATCCGGCGCGGCGTAACGCCACGGCCGCGGTCTCGGCCAATGGTCGTAAGATCTCGATCGAGTAAACCTCACCCGCCACCTCAGCGAGAACGGCGGCCTGGTAACCGGAGCCGGTGCCGATCTCGAGTACGCGCGAACCAGGCGTGAGACCGAGCATCTCCGTCATCAATGCCACCAGTGAAGGCTGGGAGATGGTCTGACCAAGGCCGATCGGCAAAGGGTGGTCAGCGTAGGCCTCGCGCCACAGCGGCTCGGGCACGAACACATGGCGCGGCACACGGCGCATCGCGGCCAGGACCGCCGGATCCTTCACGCCGGCGGGGATCACCTCGCGGTCCACCAGCGCGTCGCGCGCCCGGCGGAAATCCCCGGAGTCGAGTGCTGAGGGAAGGGGCGATTTCATGGGACGATTCGTCGCCGGCGATTCCGCGGCCCGAACTTCATCCCCGGCCGCGGCGAACAGCAGCGCGAGGCACGCCGCCGAACACAGGAGGAGAGCCGGATTGCCAGGCTTCAGGGTGCTCATGAGGGCGGGAGTTTAAACCAAGGAAACCATGCCGCTTTTCACGCGGATCGTCAAAAGCCCTCGGGTTCACGGGAGAACAAGCCGGCGCCGCGGGGGCGCGAAACGAGGAATGAGGAGCGCCGGTAGAACGGGCGCCATCGGTCGGATCTTTCCGGTTAATTCCGGCGAGCCTTTGACCGATAAAACGTGCAACCAAGTGCGGCCGGGGGCGTCATGCCGGGCCCTGGCCAAAACTTTCCTTCATCGAGCGAAACTTTACCCTCCCGGGGCGGTCGTTGATCCCGAAGGCTCCCGGGCCGGCCCATCATCCATGAACGCGCAAGATCCCAAGATTTCCCCCTCGCTTGAAGGGGCGTTCCGCCGGTGGCGCGAGCATGCCCTCCGCGATAGCTCGCCAGCTGAAGTCGCGGCGAGGGAGAGCCGGCTCCACTCGGCGGTGCACGCGTTGACGAATGCGGGCCTGGCGCCGGCCGAGGCATTTCTGGTCGCGCTGCGCAGGTTGGGGGCGGAAGACGCCGGCACGCGGGGGTTTGTCCGCAGCCAGCCTGGCCTGCTTTGGGAAACTGAGGCCGTGCCAGCCGGCCGGAGCTTCCCTGTACGGGAGACGCTGGGGGCCCTCGGGCTGGCCGCCGGGGCGGCCGCGGCCATCCAGGTCCCCCACTTTTTCGACCTCACCTTCGGTTCCGCCGATTATTTTTACGCGCGCAACCTCTCCCTTCTGGTTCTCCCGTTCCTTGCCGCACTCCTCGCCTGGAGGCGGGAAATCCGGGGCGGTCCCCTCGCGGCGGTGGCGGTTGTTTTCGCGGCGGCGGCCGTCCTGGTGAACACACCGCCGTTCCGCCCCTCGGACGCGCTGGTGACGCTCACGGCAACGCACCTGCCGATCGCCTTGTGGCTGGCACTGGGGTTGGCGCACGCGGGCGGGGCGTGGCGGGAGACCGCCGCCCGCATGGAGTTCGTGCGGTTTTCCGGCGAGTTTTTCATCCACGCGGTCCTCATCGCCCTCGGCGGCGGGGTGCTGATCGCCTGCGTGACAATGATCTTCCGCGCCATCGGCCTGGACATCCGCGAATTCATCGGGTCGTGGTTGGCCCCGTGCGGGCTGGCGGGCGCGACGGTGATCGCCGGCTGGCTGGCGGACGGCCGCCGGGGTTTCGCGGGAGGCATGGCGCCGCTGCTCGCGCGGATCTTCACGCCGCTCTTCACCGCGGTGCTGGTGACGTTTCTCGCGACCGTGGCGCTCACGGGGCGGGGCGTCACCGCGGACCGCGAGGTGCTGATCGGCTTCGACGTGCTGCTCGCGGTGGTGGCCGGACTGCTGCTTTACGCAGTGGCGTCGCGCGATCCGCATTCCCCGCCGGCGTTCTTCGACCGGCTGCTGCTGCTCCTCCTCGTGTGCGCGCTTGCGGCGGATCTTCTCGCGCTCCGGGCGATCGCCTCACGCATCAGCGAATTCGGCTTCAGCCCCAACCGCGTGGCGGCGCTCGGGGAGAACCTCATCCTGCTCGTGAACCTCGGCTGGTCGGCGGTACTACACGGGCGCTTCGTGCTGGGCCGCGGCAAGTTCGCCGCGCTGGAACGCTGGCAGACCGGCTGCCTGCCGGTTTACGCCGGCTGGGCGGCCGTGGTCGCGGTCGTCTTTCCCGCGTTATTCCGCTGATCTGCGGGGGGCCGGCCTCACCGGGTCTCAACCCGCCGGAACAGGAAAAGGCCGAGCGCGAAGAACACGAGGTGCGGCACCCAGAGGAGCAGGTCCGGACGCAACTCGGGCCGCTTGTCCAGTCCCTTGACGGCAACGGTCAACAGGTAGAACCCGAGCACGAGCAGCACGGCGATACCCAGGTTGGCTGACGTTTCGCGGCGCGACACCCGGATACCCAGCGGCACTCCGACGAACGCGAAGCAGAGCACGGCCGCAGCCTGGCTCCACTTTTCCATCGAGATCATGGCGAGCCGCATACCCGCCCGCGCGTACTCCACGCGCTGCTCCGGGGGCGGCTGTTCCGCCGCCTGCCGAGCGCGAAGCGCCTGCAGTTCTCCGTAGGGCAGCCATTCGTCCTTCAGCCGCACGAAATGCTCGCCCATGTAGCGGTCGAGGGGGATGCGGATCTCATCGAAACGGCCGACGGTCACCACACGCGGCGCACGGCCGAAGTTCTCCGGGTCGGCGGGATCGCGCTCCTCCACGGTCGCGCGCGTGAGAGCGGGGATCAGGCTGTTGGTTGCCTCGTCGTACTCCACGCGTCCCGACTCGGCGCGCACGAGGCGGCGCACGCGCGACTGGCGGTCGAGGTCCCAGATCCAGATGTCGCGCAGCACATCACCGTCCCGCGCCCCCACATAGATGACGGCGCCCTTGAAATCGCGGATGAACGTCCGCGGCACGATCACCCCCAGCGGGTTGGCGCGGATGGCCGCCGGTAGCTCCCGGTGGAATTGGGCGCGGGCCCACGGGGCGGACTCGAGGTTGACATGCAACGCCAGCAGCGTGGCCAGCACGGCGAGGATGAGGACCGGGCGCGCGATGCGCCCGAGGCTGATTCCGCAGGCGCGCATCGCGGTGATCTCGCTGTCGGCGGAAAGGCGTCCCAGCGTAAGAAGCACGCCGGTGAGGATACCCATCGGTAGCGCGAACGAGATCGCGAACGGGAAGAGCAGGGCGACCAGCCGCACGAACGTGCCCGCGCCGAACTGGCCGGCCAGCAACGGACCGAGCAGGTCGCGCACCACGTTGGGCACGGCGACGACAAACGCGAAAAGGCCCACCGCGGCGGCGCACGTCAGGAGCACGCTCCGGAAGATGTGGCGATCGAGCAGGTTCACGCGGGGCTTCCGCGCGGAGGTTGTCGCCGACCCGGCCAGCGGCGAGGGAATTTCCGCCCCGCCCCTGGAACGGCCCCGGTCCGCCGGGCGGGATTCAGGGCAGATCGGTGTCGCCCATCAGGTAGCGGTCGCACTCGCGGGCCGCGCCGCGGCCCTCGTTGATGGCCCAGACGACGAGACTCTGGCCGCGCCGGCAGTCGCCGGCGGCAAAGACACCCTTCAGGCTGGTGGAGTACTTCTCGTGCTCGGCCTTGATGTTGGAACGGGCGTCGGTCTCGAGACCCATCTCCTTCACCAGCGCCTGCTCGGGCCCGAGGAATCCCATCGCGAGAAGGACGAGCCCGGCAGGGCGGGTCTGCTCGGTGCCGGGAACTTCCTTCGGCACGAACTGACCCTTGTCGTTCTTCTCCCACTTGATCTCGACGGTCACGAGCTCCTTCACGTTGCCCTGCGCGTCGCCGACGAACTTCTTCACCGTGGTGAGGTACACGCGCGGATCGGCGCCGAACTTGGCGGCGGCCTCCTCTTGGCCGTAGTCGACCTTGAGGGTCTTGGGCCACTCGGGCCAAGGATTGTCGGGCTGGCGCTCCAGCGGCGGCTTCGGGAGGATCTCGATCTGCACGACGCTGCGGCAGCCGTGGCGGATGGAGGTGCCGACGCAATCGGTGCCGGTGTCGCCGCCGCCGATGACGACGACGTCCTTGCCGCCGGCGTGGATCGGACTGTGGGCGGCACCGCCGTTGAGCACCGCCTTGGTGTTGGCGGTGAGAAACTCCATGGCGAAGTGGACGCCCTTGAGCTGGCGGCCCTCGATCGGGAGATCGCGCGGCTGCGTGGCACCGGTGCAGATGACGGTGGCGTCGAATTCCTTGAGGAAGATCTGGGGCTCGACGTTCTCGCCGACGGTCGCGTTGCAGATGAACTTGATGCCTTCCTTCTCCATCAGACGGATGCGCCGCAGGACGACCTCCTGCTTGTCGAGTTTCATGTTCGGGATGCCGTACATGAGAAGCCCGCCGGGACGGTCGGCGCGTTCGAACACGGTGACGGTGTGGCCGGCCTTGTTGAGCTGGGCGGCGGCGGAGAGCCCGGCGGGGCCGGAGCCGATCACGGCGACCTTCTTGCCGGTGCGGACGCGAGGGGCCTCGGGCAGCACCCAGCCCTCCTCCCAGCCCCGGTCGATGATCGAGGCCTCGATGTTCTTGATGGTGACCGGCGGGGCGTTGATGCCGAGGGTGCAGGAGCCCTCGCACGGTGCGGGGCAAACCCGTCCGGTGAACTCCGGGAAGTTGTTCGTCTTATGAAGCCGCTCGAGCGCCTCTTTCCAGAGGCCGCGGTAGACGAGGTCGTTCCATTCCGGGATGAGGTTGTTGATCGGGCAGCCGCTGGCCATGCCGCTGATCATTTTGCCGGTGTGGCAGAACGGGATGCCGCAATCCATGCAGCGCGCGCCCTGCTGGCGGAGCTTCTTCTCCTCCATGTGGTGGTGGAACTCCTTCCAGTCCTTCACACGCTCGACGGGAGCGCGGTCGACGGGGAGTTCGCGGAGGTACTCGATGAATCCAGTTGGCTTGCCCATGGGGAAGAGGGTTGGAGAGCGGAATCGGTGGGTGGTGCGCGGATCAGTTGCCGCCGACGCGCGAGAGGTCGCGGGCGTTTTCCTCGAAGGC
>CAXRGI010000219.1:0-2322 GCA_964229935.1 Opitutales bacterium | reverse complement strand
GGAACCACGAAATACACCAAACGCGCGAAAGGATTCAGGGACCAAGGGTCCAAGGGACTCGGGGACAGAGCGCACGACCGGATGGCGGTCGGTGTAGCCGGGGTTGCTAACCCCGGAAAATGAAGGAGCGCCTTCGGCCGGGACGGGCCGCGGGATTCGGCCGGGCTCGATCCTTTCAACCACAGATCACTCGGATGGCACGGATGAGGCGGGCGGCGTGCTTCCGCGTTTTCCGGGTGTTCCGTGGGCCCAACCCGGAACCCGTCGGTTCAGCCCGCGACGACTTTCTCGATGAACTTCCGGGCGCGGCGGGCCTCGTTCACGAGGACGGCGCGGTCGCCGCGGGCGAGGCACTCGATGATGAGCGGGCCGGAGGTGAAGCCACCTTGCCGGAGCCGCGCGAGCACGCGGGGGAAGTCGACGCGACCATCGCCCGGCGTGACGTCGACAGTTTTCGGCGGCAGAAAGTCTTTCACGCTCATCGCGACGACCAAGCCGTCGACGGTCGCCGCGTCGTCGACCGGGTCGAGCCGGCCATCGCTGTAATAGAAGATATTGCCCGGGTCGTACCAGATGCGGAGGGCAGGATGGTTGACCTGCTCGACGAGTTTTCGGCACTGGGCGCCGGTCGAGTTGGTGCCGCCGTGGGGTTTCACGGTGAGCGTCACGCCAGCCGCGGCCGCCGCGGGGCAGCAGGCGCCCACGGTTTCGTAATAGGGGCCGGTGAGCTCGGGTCGGGTCGTGCCGCCGAGGATGATGCGGGGGCAGGCGCAGCGGGCGGCATGATCGATGATCCGCCGGAGACGGCCGGTGGAGGCGGCCGGGTCGCCCCGCACGAGGAACTCCCCCGCGTAGAGGGCGGCGATGGAGAGCGCGCGCGAACGGGCGTGCGCGGCGAGTGTGCTGATGCGAGCCGGCGTGGCTTCGGCGGTAACGATGATCCCACCCTTGGCGCTCATCAGCCCGGCGACGGAAAACCCCGCCTCGGCGATCGCGTCGAGCGCACCTTCCGGCTCGAGATCGGCCCACGGGCGCGTGAAGCAGCCGACCGCAAATCCCGGCGTCGGGGCGGCCCGACTTGAGAGGGCCAGCACCAGTGGCGCAGCCGCGGCTCCGGCGAGGAAGGTACGTCGATCCAGCGGTCGGTTGGCCGGCTCAGGGCAGCTCATAGATCTCGACCAGCGCCACGCCGGTGGTGGCGCGCACGCCGGTGACTTGCGCGGTGTAGGTGCCGGGGGCGAGGAAGGTGACCAGCGCGGCATCGAGGGAGCGGGCGGTGAGGTTGAAGGCGCCCACGGTGCTGAAGGTGGCGGCGTCCGCGGCGAGCCAATTGTCGTTCTCCGCGATCTTGGTCGACCCGCTGAGCACCTCGAGTTTCGGGTCGGCGAGCACGCCGCCGACACCGAAGGCGCCGAGCGTGGGGCCGACCGCGCGGATCAGCAGGCGCACCGGCGTGGTGCCGCCGATGGCGAAGCCCGCGATGAGGATGTTGTCGCCCTCGCCGACCTGGGTGCGGGCGGATACGTTCACGAGCCGCGGGGCGGTGCGGCTAAACGCGCCGCTGGAGGCGTCGTAGATTTCCGCCAGCGCCACGCCGGTGGCGCCGCCCTTGCCGAGGATCTGCACCGAGTAGCTGCCGCTCGCCAGGGCCGGGTTGTAGATGGCGGAGTCCTTGGGCGGCGTGCCCAGGAAGTCGAAGGCGCCGACGGAGCCGAAGTTAAAGCCCCCGCCCCAGTCGTCGTTGCGGGCCACCACGGTTTCGCCGCGGTAGACGGTCATCTCGGTATCGCCCAGCGCGCCCCCCCCGCCGAAAGCCCCCAGGGTGGGCCCCACCGCGCGGATGAGCACGGCCTTGCTGCCGGTGGTGCCGGCGCCCCCGAGGCCGACGCCCACGATGAGCGTGTCGTCGCCGCTGCCGGCGACGGTGCGGATCGACATGTTGACGAGCCGTCCGGGGTTGCCGCCGTCGGTGATGGTGAGGGAAGCGTTCGAACTGGTGGCAGTGCCTTGCGCGTTGGTGACGACGACGGCGTAGGCGCCGGCCGCGGACGAGGTCACGCTGGCCAAGGTGAGCGTGCGGTTCGTGGCGCCCGCGATGGCGGCGCCGTCCTTCCGCCACTGGTAGGTGAACGGCTGCGTGCCGGTGGCGGTGACCGTGAACGAGGCCGATCCACCGGGTGTGACCGCCTGAGCGGCAGGCTGCGCCGTGATGGTGGGGGCCTTCGCGGGGCCGAGGTTCAGGAAAGAGCTGAACCGGAGGACGTCGCGGACGGCGAACGGCGCGCCGCCGACGGACTCGTTGAGAGTGAAGTAGGTGTAGTA
>CAXRGI010000218.1:0-2475 GCA_964229935.1 Opitutales bacterium | reverse complement strand
CCCAAGCATCCAAGTCGGGAGTGACCGCAGCGGCGCCGCGCTCCACGAGCACGCGGCGGGATTGTTCCTGCTCAAAGCCATTGGGTCCCGCGAGGCGGTCGAGCAGCTCGCGATTGGCAAGCCGCGTGAGATCGGTGCGGGGGAGCGGCGCACGACCCTTCACGCTGATGCGCCAGATGCGACCGTGGGCCTTGTCGCGGCGCGGGTCGCGGAAATCGACCTCGCCGTGCTGGATGATCGGGTTGCTCCAGTCGGCGACGTAGAGGGCGCCGTCGGGCCCTAGACGGATGTCGATCGGCCGGAAGGAATCGGCGGTGGTGCGGAGCACGTCGGGCAACTCGGAGGTGATGTAACCGGAGCCCTGTTCCGCGGCCTTGAAGCGCACGATGCGGTGCGCGCGGAAGTCGGCGGTGATGAAGTCGCCCTGCCAGTCGGCGGGGAAATGCGCGCTGCGGATGATCTCGAGCCCGCAGAACTTCGGGTAACTGCCGGGGCTGATGCTCTGCAGCTCGCGTCGCGCCGGAGCGAGCGTGCGGTAAGTGGCTCCCGGCACGGCCCAGTTGATCCCGGCGCCGCCCGCGCCGTCCGTCGCGAAAGACTGGCCGAAATCGTCGAACTGGTGGCCCCATGAATTCACCCAGCCGCGGTACAGCACCTCCATGCGTTGGTCGCGCGGATCGAGGCGGAAGATTCCGCCAGCCATGAGGCGGGTGACGCCGTGCGGGGTCTCGGCGTTGGTGCGCGTGTAGACGGACTGGTTGAGGTACAGGCGTCCGTCGGGGCCCCAGCGGAGGGTATGGAGGTTGTGGTGGGTATCCTCCGTGCCGAATCCACTGAGGATCACGCGGCGCTCGTCGGATTTTCCGTCGCCGTCGTTGTCTCGGACATGGAGCAGCTCGGTGCTGTGCGCGACGTAGACGCCGCCGTGGCCGACCTCGAGGCCGGTCGGGATGAGAAGGCCGTCGGCGAAGACCGTGGCTTTGTCGGCCTTGCCGGCGCCGGTGGTGTCCTCGAGCACGATGATCTTGTCGGTCTGCGCCTGGCCCGGCTCGATCTGCGGATAGAGCTCGGAGCTCGCGACCCAGAGACGGCCGCGGGCGTCGAAGTTCATCTGGATCGGTTTGTGGAGCAGAGGGTTCTCCGCCCAGAGCGAGACCTCGAGACCGTCGGCGACCTGGAAGCGCGGATGCGCCTGCGGGGTGAACACGGCGGCAGCGTTGCCGACGCGGCGCGGGATCTCCGGCACGTCGACGAGCTGCAACCCGCGCAGTTTCGCGATTCGCGCCTCCTCGGAGGCGATGAATTCGTCGAACTTGACGACCTCCGTGGCGTTGCGGCCCTGCTCACGTTTCCGGAAGCCGAAGATGTACGCCATGTTGGCGGGCCGCGAGCGGTGGAAGTACCACTCGTTCTTGGTGATGATCGCGCGGCGGAGCGGCTCGGTCTGCGTGCTGGTGCGCCACGGGCCGGGCGCGCCGAACAGATTTTCCTCCATGCGCTCGGCGAGCCGCCGGTAGCCGGGCCCCGAGGGTTGGATGCCGTTCGTGGTGAGCGGCGCCGCGCCGGACGAGGATTCGCGCGTGAGCTCGAAAAGCGGGACGTGCCGCGCGCCGCGGGCGGCGGCGATTTCGCCCACGGCGCGGGCGTAGGCGGCGAGCTGGGCATTGTGCGCGGAGCCGTCGGGCCAGGGCGCGCCGAGGTTCTCGTGCCGGATTGGCGACAGGAGGACGAGGCGGGCACCGGGCGAGACGCGCGTGATCACGTCGAGCAGCCGGCCGTAATCGGCCTTGAAGCGCGCGAGCCCCGCTTCCCCGTCGAACGAGCTCGCCATGCCGTAGGCGGCGAAGACGACGGTCGGCTTCGTCTCCTCGATCTGGCGGACGAGTTGATTCCAACCCTCGCCGGCCGGTTCGCGTCCCGCCTGCAGGAGACTAAGGCCAAAACGCGAGTCGCCCGCCGGGGTGTCACCACTCCAGCCGAGGTTGCGGAACGTGACGGCGCGATCGGGAAACCGCGTGGTCAGCATGAGCTCGATCCACCCATGGTGCTGCTCGCCCTCGGCGATACCGTCACCGATGAGGACGACGCGATCGCCGGCGCGTAGCTCAAAGGAGGCCGGTTGGGCGGCGAGGACGGGAAGGACGAACGCGAGGAAGACAGCAGCGAGACGGGTGCGCATGAAGAGAGACAGATGGGGAGAGAGGTAGACTGGTGAGACGGAGGAGGTTTGTCGGGAGGTCGGCGAAAAGGCGGGCGGAAGGGTCCGAGGCAACAGCCTCGGCTACCCGATGCGGTCCTCAAGACGGGAACGGATGGGGAGCAGCTTCTATGTCTTCCAGATTCGGAGGCCCGTCGCTGTAGCCGCGGCCGCTTGCCGCGACGATTTTTGGGATGATCCCTTCGCTGAGCGTCGGACTGTTTCGCCGGAACTTCACCACGCCGGCTCCGACGCAACGGTCTCGGCCACCCGGCGAG
>CAXRGI010000217.1:0-7305 GCA_964229935.1 Opitutales bacterium | reverse complement strand
GCCTCGCTGGAGTCAGTGGCTGAAGGCGCGGCATGACCAGGTCCGTCGCAAAAAACTTCCCCTGCACGTGGTCGCGACCGGCTCTTCTTCTCTCAGGATCGGATCGGGTGCACGTGAAAGCATGGCGGGAAGGTTTGAGCGACTCGGTCTGACGCATTGGGGAGCGCGGGACCTGATCGATCTGGTCAAGGTGCCGGCGGCGGAAGCGGCCGAAATGATCGTCACCCATGGAGGCTATCCGGGAACCGTTCCCTTCTGGAATGAACGGGAGCGCTGGCGCAGCTATCTGCGCGACGCCATCATCGAGCCGGCAATCGGCCGCGACCTGCTTCAGCTGGAGCAAGTTCGGCGGCCCGCGCTTCTGAAGCAGGTATTCGCCCTCGCCGCGGCGCATCCGGCGGAGATTCTCTCCTTGGAGAAAATCGCCGGCTCGCTCGCCGAGAAGGGGGCGCTCGAAACCATCGCGCATTACCTGGAACTGCTGAAGGAGGCTTTCCTCGTCGCGAACCTGCAAAAGTACGCCGGCGATGAGATTCGTCGGCGTCGGTCCCCACCAAAGCTGGTGGTGCTGAACAACGCCCTCCTCGCCGGCAGCCGCTCGGCCCCGCCGCCCACGGCGTCGTCCAATCCCGTCGAATGGGGCCGGTGGCTGGAGAACGCGTGCCTGGCCCACCTCGTGAACTCCGGGCAGGAGCTCCACTATTGGCGCGAGGAGCCGTGGGAGGTGGACGGCGTGAGCACAGGCTCGTGGGGACAGTGGCTTGTGGAGGTGAAGTCCGGTCCTTTCGGCCAGAGCGACCTCCGTGGCCTAGCTCAGGCCGCCCTGAAATTTCCCGCCTTCAAGCCGGTCGTGCTTTGCGATCCCGGTCGCGAGGACATCGCCCGGTCGGCCGGTTTCACCGCCCGATCGTGGCCGGACTTTCTGCTGACAGGACTAGCCGGTTAGCGGACGCGGTTCATGCGGCGGAGCGTCCCTGAAGTGCGGTGGCGGATTTGCGCGGTTCGGCGCGAAGGGTATGGCGGCATCAGTCCGCCTTCTTCCGCTTCTTCTCCTGCCGCTGGTCCTTGGGGGCGCGGTCCGACGAGTCAGGGGCGTTGGTCCTAGGGAGCGACTTCGCGAGCTCGGCCTTACGGGCGGCGAACTCCGGTTTCGCCGCCAGGTTGGTCCATTCGTTGGGATCCCGGGTTTCGTCGTAGAGCTCTTCGTCGCCGTTGGCGTAACGGATGTAGCGCCAGCCCTCGGAGCGCACGGTGTGGTTGTTGAAGCGGTAGGTCGTGAGCGCCGGGAGGTCCCACGACGCCTTGGGGTCGGCGAGAAGCCGGCGGATGCTCACACCCTCGTTATGCGCGGGCGTGGGGATGCCGCAGAGGTCGGTGAGCGTCGGGAAGATGCTCATGAAATCCACGGTGCGCTCGCAGATCGTGTCAGGCTTGGTGACCCCCGGGACGACCCACATGAACGGCGCCTTGGTGGCCTCCTCCCAGAGCGCGAACTTCCGCCAGTGGTGTTTCTCACCCAAGTGCCAGCCGTGGTCGCCCCACAGGCAGATGATGGTGTTGTCGCGGTAGGCGGACTTCTCGAGGGCATCGAGCAGCCGGCCGAGGTTCATGTCGCAGTAAGCGATCGTCGCAAGGTAGGCCTGGATGGCCTCCTTCCAGCGGCCCGACTTCTGCATCGGCACGTGGTCGGTCTCGGGGTGCGCCATCTGCACGGCGGCCGGCGGCAGGTCGTCGAGGTCGTTCTCAAGGTAAGGCGGGAGCTTGATGCTCTCGAGCGGGAAGAGATCGAACCACTTGCGCGGGACGTTCCACGGCATGTGCGGCTTATGAAAGCCCACCGCGAGGAAGAAGGGCTTGTCGTGTTTCCGCTGGAGCGAGGCGATGCCGTAGTCGGCGATGCCCCAGTCCGAAAGCTCGTCATCGCGGCAGTCCAGCGGGGCGAACTTGATGCCACCCACGCCCTCGCTGCGGTCGGCGGCCGGCCGCGGGTCGCCGCGTTCCTTCTCCAGGTAGTCGTCCCATTCCTCCCGCCGCCGGTAGGCCTCGTGGTAGATCTTGCCGGCGCCATGGACGTGATAGCCGGCCTCGCGGAAGGCGGTCGTGAGCATTTTCGCGGGAGGAATGATCGGCCGGAAATCGACGTTGTTCTCGTAGACGGAAGAAGTGGACGGCCGCAGGCCCGACATCAGGGCGGTGCGCGAAGGGTTGCAGACCGGCGAGGCGCAGTAGGCCCGGGTGAACGACGTGCCCATCCGGGAGAGACGGTCATAGTTCGGCGTCTTCGACTGGGGGTTATGGCCGAAATAGCCTACCCAGTCGCGCAGGTCGTCGACCGCGATGAACAGCACGTTGGGTCGCGCTGGCGGAGTGGCGGCGAACGCGGGCACGCAAAGCAGGAGCAGGATGGCGAGGCGGGCGGGGTGCATGGGTGACGGGGTGGGGAAAAGGACGGGCGGCCGGCGGCGTGGTTACGCGGATTCGAAGCGGGCGCGCAGCGCAGGCAGGTCCACCTGCGCCAGCGACGGCACGAGCCAATCGACGTGGGAAAAATCGTGGTGCGCGGTGGATTCGTTGGGCGCGGCGACGCACCACACTCCGGCGCGCCGGGCGGCGCGTGAGCCGGTATTGGAATCCTCGAACGCCACCGTCTCGCGTCCGCGCAGGCCGAACCGATTCAGCACGAGCCGGTAGAGGTCGGGTTCGGGTTTGGGCGACGCCACGTCCTCGCGGCAACCGATGAATTCGAAACGTTCGAACAAGCCGAGGCGCCGGAGATGGCCGTCCACCCAGCTGTGCGGCGAGTTGGAGGCCAGGCCCACCCGCAGGCCGGCGACGCGGGCCGCGTCGAGGAGCTCGCGCACCCCGGGGAGCACCGGCAGGGCGAGGATGATCTGCTCCTTCGCGGCGCGACGCTCGTTCTCCAGCGTGGCCCGGTCGGCGTGCGGGCTGAAGCCGTGCCACGGATCAAACGAGTAGTCGGCGTGGCCGACGCCTTGCAGGAACAGCTTCCGCTCGAACGGCACGCCGTGCGCGGCGTGCACGGCCGCGTAGGCGTCGATGAGGGGCGTCTCGGTGTCGAGGATGAGGCCGTCGAAGTCGAAGATCAGGGCGCGGAGCATCGGAGCAGCCATCCCGCCGGTTGGCGGCGGGCTTGGCAACCCCGCGTCTGTTTCACCCGTTGGCGCGACTCGCGGCCGAGCGGGTCGCGAGCAAACCCGCGAAGGCCGCCAGGAAAACGGCCGTGAGCAGGCCGACGCCGGCCGGCGCGCCGCGGGTGTCGACCAGGGAAAGCGAGAGCACGAGGGTTGTGCGCAGCAGGCGGTCGAGCACCTGGTAAAAGCCGCCGACGCGTCCCATCACGGCGTTGGGCACGAGGCGCAGGAGCAGGGCGCTGCGGGCGACTCGGCACCCCGCGTTGCCGAACCCGAGCAGCACACCGGCGGCGAGGTACGCACCGGGGCTTGGGACGAAGATGACCACGAGCAGGCCCGCGAGGAACACGAGCATCGTTGCCGGCAGGGAGGCAGCCGCGCTGTCCTCCCCGCCGAGGCGCGGCAGAAAAAATCCCGCGGCGATGGCGCCGAGCGCGAAGGTGATTTCACCGCCGGCGAAGTACTCCGCGCCGGCTTGGAGCGTTTGCGCCACGTAGATGGGGAAGAGGTAGTTGGCCGACATCACCACCACGAAGGGGATCAGGGTGCAGGTGAAGAAGACCGCCAGCCGCGGGCGGTCGCGCAGCCAAGTCCAACCCTCGCGGATCCGCGACCACGCCGATCCGGAGGTGGGTGCGTCGCGGTTGGACGATTCGAGGTGCGTCGCGCGGTAGGGCAGGGTCCGCAACAACAGAAAACTCACGAGGTAGGTGGACGCATCGAAGAGCAGGATGCCCCAGAGTGGCACGCGCTCCACGAGCAGTCCGCCGAGCCCGCCCGCGATCATCAATGCGGTTTGGCCCTGCACCTCCAGCAGACCGGTGAGTGCCCGGTATTGCGCCGGCGCGAACATTTGCTGCACCAGCGCGAACTTCGCGGGGAAGTGCAGTGTGTAGTAGAGCATCCCGGCGAAATAGACCGCCATGAGCGCCGGCGCGCCGAAGCCTCCGGACGCGAGGCCGATCGCCGCCATCGCGAGCGTTGCCGTCAAACCCCAGAGCTCGCTCGCGAGCAGCGCGGTCTTGCGCGAATGGCCGTCCACCCAGGCGCCGTAGTAGGGCGTGGTCAGCACGAGCACGAGAGTCGTGCCGATCGTCGCCCAGCGGAACGCCTCGTTGCCGCCGGGCAGGTGGACCAGCAGCCATGGGACGGAAAAGATGGTGATGCCGGACCCGATTGACCCGAGGGTGTTCGCGACCAGCAGCCGCCGCACGCGGGAGTCGCGCAGGAGTTCCTTCATCGATCGCCGGAGGCAAGCGTCGCGCCGCGGCGAAGCAAGCCGCGAGGGGGCTTGAGCCCGCGCGGCGGCCCCGACATCACCGTGATCATGAACACGCCCGTCCGCCCCGCCGTCGCGTTGCTGCTGACCTTGATCGCCGTCCTGAGTCTTTGCCCCGACGCGCGTGCGCAGCTGGGGGCCCGGTCCGCGGCGGACTGGGTTCGCATGCTCGACGCGCAGGCGCGCGTCTCGAAACTGCGTGTCGCCGATGTGGTGTCGGCTCTTGCTCTGCGGCCCGGAGCGAAGGTGGCCGACATCGGCGCGGGTTCCGGGGTGTTCACATTACCGCTGGCCGGCGCCGTCACCTCCTCCGGAAAAGTCTACGCCGTCGACATCGACCAGGGGTTGGTCGACCACATCGCCGGCAAGGCGCGCGACGCCAAGGTGACCCAGGTGCAGGGCGTGCTGGGTAAGTTCACCGATCCGGCGTTGCCGGCGCGGGACCTCGACCTCGCGTTCATCTACGACGTGCTGCACCACATCGAGGACCGCGCGACTTACCTCCGAAACCTCGCCGGCTATCTCCAGCCCGGCGGGCGCGTCGCGGTGATCGATTTCTTCCCCGAACGCGGCCCGCACCGCAACGAGCCGGCCCTGCAGATCACCAAGGAGCAGACGCGACGCCTGATGGCCGAGGCCGGACTGCGGCTGGTCGCCGAACACCGGTTGTACGACGACAAATGGTTCGTGATCTACGGCAAGTGACCTTTCCGGCCCCGCGTCATCTTACCCTGCAACCCTCATCCTCGTTCCTATGAAAACCCAACGCACCCTCCGCCTCTTAGCCCTTACGCTGTCGATTTCCGCCTTCCTCGCCGCGCCTCGCGCCGGCGCGGCCGAAAATACCCTCACCGACGCCGAGAAGGCCGCCGGCTGGCAGCTGCTGTTCGACGGTAAGACGTGGAATGGCTGGCGCGCCTACCGCAAGAAGACCGGCGAGCCCATCGCCGGATGGGAGGTGCGCGACGGCATGCTGCATTGCCTGCCCAAAGCGAAGGGCGACCAGCCGATCACCGAGCGCAAGTTCCGCGACTACGAGTTCTCATGGGAATGGCGCATTCTTCCCGGTGGAAACAACGGGGTGAAATACTTCGTCACCGAGGACCGCCCCAAGTCGCCCGGGCCCGAGTACCAGATGCTCGACGACGCCGGTCATCCCGACGGTAAGATCGGGCCGCACCGCCAGACCGCCTCGTTCTACGAGGTGCTGCCGCCCGCGGCCGACAAGCCGATGCGCAAGCCCGGCGAATGGAATTCCTCCCGGATCATCGTGCGCGGCAAAAAGGTCGAACACTGGCTCAACGGTCGCATGGTGCTCGCCTATGAACTTGGCAGCGACGCCGTGAAGGCCGGCATCGCCAAGAGCAAGTTCAAGAACGAGGCCGGCTTCGGCGACAAGATCGACGGCCATATCCTGCTTACGTACCACAACGACGATTGCTGGTACCGGAACCTCAAGATCCGCGAGTTGAAGTGACTGGTGCGTCTCCCGGGGGCCGACCCGCGGCACAAGGGAATTGAAACCACGGCCGGCGTTCCTTCACGCTGTCGGGCGTTATGAAACTCCGTTACCTCCTCCCCCTCGTGTTCAGCTTCGCCTTGGGCGCGTCTGCGGCGCAGCCCAAGGAGTATCAGGTCACCGGTCCGATCGTGGCCCTGACCGATGATGTCATCACCGTCGATAAGAGCGGTGAGAAATGGGAAATCGGTCGCTCGGCCACGACCAAGGTCACCGGCAAACTCGCCGTCGGCAGCCGCGTTACCGTCTACTACCGGATGGGCGCGACGGCCGTCGATGTGAAGGACGACGGCAAGGGTAAGTCAGCCGAGGCCCCGAAGGGTGCCAAGGCCGCCCCGAAGAGTGCCGACGCTTCGGCCGAAAAGGCGAAGAAGTCGAAGAGCTGATTCGCAGGTTAATTTCCTGCTCTCCGCCGCCGCCGGCCCCGCGCCGGGGCGGCGTTTTGTTTCCGCGGCTCATCCGCGGCTTCAGCCGCGGCCACCCGGATCGCGTTTCGCGATGAGGAACAGGGCTCGAACCACGGAGGCTTCTTGAGAAGTGGCCAACCTCGGCTCGGTCGAGAGGCCGGTTAGGAAACGATCTCCTCAATGCCGAAACGCCTGAGATGTAGCCGCGGTTGAAACCGCGGAGCCGCCGGAAACGCCTTCGGCCGTGAGGCGGAAGGGCGTGGCTCGGATCGGACTGCGGGTGTGTGATCAGCCGGCGGCGGTCTGCCAGTTGGCTCGGGTTACCCTAAGCATGTTTTCACCGAGGATTTTCCGGATGGTCTCATCGCTGTGACCGCGCTGGACGAGGCCGACCGTGAAAAGCGGCCAATTGGTCCAAGCGAGGGTCTGCTCCGCCTGCGGCTTCGGCTTGAAGTCGTCCACCGGCCAAAGGTGTTCCCAACGGGGGCCTGCGGCGGAGAGAGGCGAGCGTCCGTCGCGGCGGGCGGTGACCTTGGCGCGTTCGGCGGGATCGTGGCGCGACGTATAGGAGATGTCGGGCCCGATCGCCACGTGTTCGGCGCCGAACGTGCGCACCGCGTAGTCGATGTGGTCGAGAAAGGCGCGAATGTCTCCGTCACGGCCGAGGAAACGCGGGATACAGCAGATGCCGACCAGCCCGCCGGTGGCGCAGATCGCGCGGATCACCTCGTCGGGCTTGCCGCGGAAGTGCCGGTAGACGCCTCCGCACGAGGTGTGGCTGGCGACCATCGGGCGGCGCGAGGCCTTGGCCGCCTCGAGGCTGGTGCGCCAGCCGGAGTGCGAGACGTCGACGATCATCCCGAGGCGGTTCATCTCGGCGACGACCGCGTGGCCGAAATCGCTCAGGCCGCCGTCATTGGGTTCGCCCGCACCGTCGCCGATCGGGTT
>CAXRGI010000216.1:0-8343 GCA_964229935.1 Opitutales bacterium | reverse complement strand
CTTGGTGAATCACGTTCTTCGCGTTCAAGGTTCCCGCATCCCGCCATGACCACGCCGACCCCGCTGCTGCCCCGTCGACACTTCCTGCACCTGGCCGCGCTGGCCCCGCTGGTAACCACGCCGCTGCCGGCGCTGGAGCCGGTGAAGCGCACCGGGGGTCCGTTTCTGCGGCCCGCGCTGAACGTTTACTCGTTCCTCGAGGCGCTGAACGAGAACGCCAAGGACTCCGCCAAGGGCATCGATCTGTTCGGCGTGTGCGACTTCTGCGCGCGGCTGAACATCGAGGCGATGGACATCACCGGCTACTTTTTCCCGGGCTATCCGAAGGTTCCGGCCGACGCGTTCATCAGCCGGCTCAAGCGCCACGCGCACGCGCGCGGCGTCGTGATCAACGGCACGGGCATCCGCAACGACTTCACCCATGCCGACCGGTCGGTGCGCGCGAACGGCGTGCAATTGACGAAGGACTGGATCGAAGTGGCGGCCCGTCTCGGCGCGACGGTGATCCGCGTGTTCGCCGGACCGCAAAAACCGTTCAACGACTGGCGGGTCGCCGCGGGCGGCGCGAAACGGGAAGAAGTCGAGAAATGGATGGCCGATGACGTGCGGGCCTGCGCCGAGCACGGGGAGAAATTCGGCGTGCTCGTCGGCGTGCAGAACCACGGTGACTTCCTCAACACCGGCGAGGAGCATCTGAGCCTGCTGCGGCGGGTCGACCATCCCTGCTGCGGCGCGTTGGTGGATACTGGAAAATACCTCACCGCCGACCCCTACGCCGACATCGCGCTGATCACCCCTTACGCGGTCGGCTGGCAGATCAAGGAGACCCTGGGGAGCTCGCTGCAGTCGCCACGGGCCGACTTCAAACGACTCATGCGCATCATCGCCGACGGCGGCTACCGCGGCTTCGTGCCGATCGAGACGCTCGCGATGGGCCGTAAGGACTACGACGCCGCGGCCGAAGTTAAAAAAGTGCTGAAAGGCATGCGCGAGGGAATCGCCGCGCTGGGGTAAAGCCGCGAGACCCTACGCGGACCGACGGCACGGCGGCGACCTCAGTTCGGCCGCAGCGGCGGCCGAAGGGGGTCGTACACCTCGTCGAGCGGCGCCATCGGCGGCAGGAAAGACAACGGGGCGGCGTTCTTGAGTTCAGCTTCGATCTCGGCCACACGACGCTCCGCCTTGGCGAGCACGGAGGTTTGTTTCCCCAGTTGCTTCCGCAGGGAGGCCTCGGTGCCGTTGTCGGCCCCGCGGCGTTTCGCGACCGTCAGCCACGCGAGCGCCTCGGCGTAGTCGCGTTTCACCCCGCGACCGCTGGCGTGCGCCGCACCGAGATTGAAGAACGCCTCGGGCTCGCCGGCTGCGGCCGCGGCGCGGAAGTAGGCGATAGCACGCGCCGGATCGCGGGCGGCGCCGTTCTCCCCGCGGGAAAGCAGGAACCCGAGCCGGAAAGCGGCAGGGCCGTGACCGGCACGGGCTGACTTCTCCAGGAGAGTTAGCGCCCGAGCGTCATCGCGCGGGAGCCCGTCACCCCGCAGCAGAAGTTCGCCCAAGGCGGCCTCGGCGCGCGGGTTGCCCTTCGTGGCGGCGGCCTCGAGCTCCCGGACATCCGACCACGTCTCGGACTTGGGACCTACGGTGGAGAGAAGTTTTGGCGCGGCATCAGCGGGGCGCTTTTCGGCCGCGGTCAGGTGGTAGGCGGGCGTCAAAGCACTCGCGAGGAGGCCGAGCACCAGAAGGCCGGTCGCGCGGACAGGCGCTGAGTAAATGGCGGGAACAGAACCGGAGGGTACGGCGGTCGAAGTCATGACGGAAAGCGATCGATGGCGCTTATCCGACCCGACCGGAACCGAAAAGTGCCTACCCGGCGCGGCTCCGCCGCGCCGGGAGGGATGAGGGACCTGGCGTTCCTATACCGCGTGACACAGCAAGTGGCAGGGAGTGAGGGAAAGTGGCATCACCCTCGGCATCGGCCAAATCCGCGGTGAGCTCCGGGGCGTTTCAAACCGCCTTCGGCCGTCGTGGTTGTCCGTGGTGGCTCCTTGCGGAGCTGTTTCGAAGCGCCTGCGGCCGTCATGGTTTCTGTATAGTCCGGGGTCGCCGGACCCCGGCTACAGACGAACCACATTATCCGTGTTAATTCGTGTCCATCCGTGGTTGCCACCTCGCGGAGCGGTTCGGAAACGCCTTCAGCCGTCGATCCCGCGGCATGATCCGCGGCGGGCGGCCGCGGCTACACCAAACGAGGCGGTGGCGAGCTGGATGGAATCACGAGTTTTCCGTGAATTCCGTAGGCCACTCTCAATGCATACCGAAGCGACCCTCCACGGCGGACCAGACTTGTGGAGGGCAGCTTAGGCGCAGCGGCGTTACTCGGCGGCTTCGCCGGTGACGGTCGCGCCGCCAGTCACATTCACCTTCTCGAGGACCGCCTTCTGGATCTTCTCGGCGAGCTCGGGCTTTTCGCGGAGCGCGAGCTTGGCGGCATCGCGGCCCTGGCCGACGAGGTTGCCCTCGAACGCGATCCAGGCGCCCTTCTTCTCGAGGATCCGATGCTCGAGACCGAGGTCCAGGAGAGAGCCCGTCTTCGAGATGCCCTCGTCGTACATGATGTCGAATTCGCACTCGGTGAACGGCGGCGAGACCTTGTTTTTCACCACCTTGATCTTGGTGCGGTTGCCCACGACCCGGCCCTCGGGCGTCTTGATCTGGTCCTTGCGGCGAATGTCGATGCGGACGGAGGCGAAGAACTTGAGCGCGCGGCCGCCGGAAGTGGTCTCGGGATTGCCGAACATCACGCCGATCTTCTCGCGGATCTGATTCGTGAAGATGCAAATGCAGTTGGTCTTGCTGACGACGGCGGTGAGACGGCGCATGGCCTGACTCATGAGGCGGGCCTGCGCGCCGACGGTGGCGTCGCCCATCTGTCCGTCGAGCTCGGCCTTGGTCGTGAGGGCGGCGACGGAGTCGAGCACGATGACATCGATGGAGTTGGAGCGGATGAGCGTCTCCATGATGTTGAGGGCGTCCTCACCGGAGTCGGGCTGGGAGACGAGGAGATCGTCGAGGTTCACGCCAACGACGCGGGCGTACTTGGGATCGAGGGCGTGCTCGACGTCGATGAAGGCGGCGAGGCCGCCGCGCTTCTGGGCCTCGGCGATGACGCTGAGACAGAACGTGGTTTTGCCGGACGACTCGGGTCCGTAGATCTCGATGATGCGTCCCTTGGGGAGGCCACCCACGCCGAGGGCGAGGTCGACGGCGAGCGAGCCGGTGGAGAGCGTCTCGACCTTCATCTTCTGGGCATCGCCCAGCCGCATGATGGAGCCCTCGCCGAACTGCTTGGTGATGGAGGAGACGGCCAGCTCGATGTTCTTCTCGCGCGCGGTATCAGCGACGGTGGTGGAGGCGATGGCGGCGGTCTTGGCGGAGGCGGGAGCGGCTTTGGACATGGCGGGAACGATGCGGTTAGGGTGTTTTGTTGAAAATTGGGCGGGCGGAGAACTGAGGCGCGGCCCCCGGGAGGGGCAAGAACGGCCTGCCCCATGATTCGGGGCAAAGCCGGTCTTGGACGCTGCCAAAGCGGATAGTGTTCAAGTGAACACGTCAAGCCCCTGGTGGAGTTTTTGGCGGGTGGGCGCGGGTCAGGAAGCGCCCGGCTTGAAGGCGACGGCGAAGTAAACCGCCCCCAGGATGAGCAGGAAGCTGACGCCGTAGTTCCAGGTGAGGCGCTCGCCGAGCACGAGCCATGCGAAAACCACGAAGACCCCGAGGGTGATGACCTCCTGCATGATCTTCAGCTGGTAACCCGTGAGCCCCTGCGCGTAGCCGATGCGGTTCGCGGGGACCATGAAGCAGTACTCAAAGAACGCGATGCCCCAGGAGAGGAGGATCACGAACCATAACGACCGACCCTCGAAGACCTTCAGCTTGAGTTGGCCGTACCACGCGAAGGTCATGAAGATATTGGAGGCGAGCAGGAGCAGGAAGGTTCTCATCGGACGGAGGGGAGAGAAGGCCTCCAGATGCTACGAACCCGGAAAGAGGGACAGGCTATAGTTGGGGAGGGAAAGGGAGAGGGAGGGGGAAAGGGACAACCACCCGGAGACGGGGCTACCACGAAAGGCTCGAAACACCCGAAGCCCGCCGGCAGCAAAGCCCTCGTTCAAAAACTCTCCACACAACCCCATCCTCCGCGCCGTCCACCTCACAACCGAGGAGAAGACGCCAAACTGGTTGTCGTGATGCCGGGCGGTCCAAGCCGGGAAACAGGAGCAAACGGAGGTACCGGAGCCTCGATTGAATCTGAAAATCAGTCACACATGGCTCCGGCGTAAGGCGGTTCAGAGGCGGCCCCACGCAAGTCACGGAGGCCGTGGTGCGCCTGGGAGGTTTGACTCTGTTCCGTGGCTTCCGTGAGTTCCGTGGGCCACCCAATGCGATTTCGTGCGTTTGGTGTGTTTCGTGGTTCTTCTTCCCGAGGATAGAAATCCACTTGGAGAGAATTCCACTGCGCGCCTCTGGTCCCGTGCGCAACTGATCCGGACTTCATCCTGGAAATTAGTTTCCACGGCGGCGGGCTTGCGGCGGTGAAACACACGCTTTCCGCTCGGGCCATGCACGCCGAGGAGGAGGCCCGCCGGGCCGTCGACGCCGCCCATTCCGCCGACCCCAACCGCACGCCGGACGGGCGGCCCGCCGAGTTGGTCTACGCGGATCGGATGGAAGCATGGGTTGCGCGGTTGAACCCCGCGGCCCCGGCGTTGCTGCGCCTCGCCGCGCGTTGCCAACACCTCGAGCGCTGGCAGGTGCCGCGCGCCACCTTCCCCGAGGGCCGGCCCGGCTATCTGGCGTGGCGGCGGTCCCTTTACACGCGTCAGGCCGGACGCGCCCGGGAGTTGCTTCTTTCCGCCGGCATCGAGCCTTCCGCCGCCGCCGAGGTCGCGACCTGGGTCGCCAAGGAGGGACTCCGCAGCAATCCGGGCACCCAGGCGTTGGAGGATGCCGCGTGTCTTGTTTTCCTGGAAAATGAGATCGGCGCCTTCGCGGCGGCCCATGCCGATTACCCGCGGGAGAAGTTCATCGAAATCCTGCGCAAAACCTGGCGGAAAATGAGTCCCGCGGCCCACGCCGCCGCCCTCGGGCTCGAATTGCCGCCCGCCATCGCGGAACTCGTCCGCGCCGCCACGGCGGTCTCAACCGGCTCCCCGTCGGGGAACTGATCGAGCAAATCCGTTCCCCTGCCCTACCCCGGTTCACCGCCCGGGCGGGGCCAGCCGCAGGTCGATCCGCAACGCAGCCAGCGCGAGGTTCAGGTCGCGGATAAAGGCGAGGATACTTCCGATCAGCGCCGCCACGGCCGCGCCGAACACCAGGACCACCGCGCCGCCGACGCGCAGCTCCAGCAACACGCCGAGGAACAATAGCAGGATCAATACCCCCGCGAGTAGCGCCGCCACCGCGGCAAGCGTGATGGACAACCGCAGGATCGAGGCCCGCTGCGTCAGGATCTCCGCCTGCGCCCGCAGCAGGACGGCGTGCGCGGCCTCCGGACCCGCCGTCAGCTCGCGCACCAGCCCCCGCGTGCGATCGACCACCCGGCCGAAGCGGTTGGTGAAGGTCAGCAGCAGCATCCCCACGCCCGAGATCAAAATCACCGGCCCGATGGCCAACTGGAGGATTGGGACGAGTTCGGTCAGAGAGTGGTTTTGCACGCCCGCAAACTACTCGGCCAACGCCACCTTCCCAGCCAAAGGCACCCTTTTTCCGTGGCCTTCCACCGTGCCATCCAACCACGCTCCTAGGCCGTGACGCCCGCCGCTTACATCGACCGCCACCCCGAGGCCCTCCTGGGGCGCCTCCGTCGGCTGATCGGTATACCGACGGTCAATCCGCCGGGCGAAAACTACGACCGCATCACCGCGCTGCTGACTCGTGAGCTGCGGACCGTGGGACTGGCCGCCGAACGCCATCCGGTGCCGGCCGCCCTCGCCCGCCGGACGCTACCCCGCGAGCAGCTGGGGTACCCTCGTTTCAACGTCCTCGGTCACCTCAAGACCCCTGGCGCGCGACGCACGGTGCACTTCAACGCCCATTACGACGTAGTACCGGTCTCGGGCCGCTGGCGCCACGGCGACGCCTTCAGCGGACGCGAGCAAGGCGGCTGGGTCTACGGGCGGGGGACGGCCGACATGAAAGGCTCGATCGCCAGCCTGCTGCTCGCCCTGGAGGCCCTCCGCGCCACGCGTACGGCACCCCTCCTCAACGTCGAGGTGTCGTTCACCGCGGACGAGGAGACCGATTCCACGCTCGGCTCCGGCTGGCTGGTGCGCCACGCGCCCATCTCGCCCGACTACGCCGTGGTCATGGAGGGCGGCGAAGGCCGCACCGTGTGCTGCGGCCACAACGGCACTCTCTGGCTGGAAGTCACGGTGCAGGGCCGCGCGGCCCACGGCTCCACCCCGGAAAAAGGGGTGAACGCGCTCGAGGGCATGGCGGTGCTGCTCCGCGCCTTCGACGCCTACAAGACCACCCTCGCCGGGCGCCCGTGGCGCACCCCGGAAGGCCGCGTGCAACGGCCCACCGTCAACCTCGGCGGGGTGTTCCATTGCGGCGAGGGGGCTAAGATCAACACGGTTCCCGCGCAGGCGACGTTCACCATCGACCGCCGTGTGCTGCCGCGCGAGGACCATGCCGCCGCCGAACGCGAGCTGCGTGCGTTCCTCACCGCCACCGCGCGCCTGATCCCGCGCTGCCGCGTCTCGGTGCGAAAAATCTCGGAGAACTACTCCTCGTTCTCGTCGCCCGACCATCCGTTCTTCACCGCCATGGCGCGCTGCGTCACCACCGTGCGCGGCGAACGCACCCGGTTCAACGTCTCGACCGGTTTCAACGACATGCACTTCTTCGCGCATCATCTGCGCATCCCGACCCTCGGCTACGGCCCCGGCGGGGAGTCCTGCCACGGCGTCGACGAACGGGCGAAGTTGCGCGAGCTTCTCGCCAGCGCGAAGATCTACGCCGCCCTCCTCACGTCGTTCGACGGAGCGGAGACGGGCCGCCCCAAGGCACGCGCCTGAAGCGGCCGGTCAGCGCCCGCAGCAGACTTTGAATTTACGCCCCGAACCGCAGGGGCACGGGTCATTGCGACCGGCTTTGGGAGCGGTTTTCGCCGGCGCGGGGCCGTTGCGCACATTGCGGGTGTAAAGCCAGCGGCCGTCGACGCGGGCGAACTCCGCCTTCTCGTGCAGCGCCTGCTCACCCTGCTCGGTCGCGTAGTACGCTGAAAAGTCGACAAACGCCGCATCGGGCGATGCCCCCGGCTCGTGCGCATGCACCACCAAGCGCGTCCACGGGATCTCGGCCGCGTCACCGTCGTCGACGTACGGTTTGCGCGACGTCGGCCGGTACGTGACGTGCAGGTAACGCCAGTCGTGCGCCACATGCGCCGTGAAGCGCGAACGCATCAGCTGCTCCGCCGTCTCCGCCGGCCGCTCTCCGCTCAGGCGCGGACCGCAGCACAATTCATAGGTGCGGCCCGTGCCGCAGGGGCAGGGCTGGCCCGCCGAGGGCTTCGGCAGGCCGGTGGGAACGCTCGGTTTCGTCGACATGGGAACCCTCCCCGGTGATCAGTCGGCCTTTTTGCTGGAACGGGCCCGCCCGCGGCGGGCCGGCTTCCGGCCCTCCGAGGTCGGTTTTTCGCCGGACTCTTCATCCGACTTTTCCGCGTCATCGCCGGCCTCGTCGTCCTCTTCGCCGGCCGCCTTCGCGGCGCGGACATTGAGCCAGAGCTCGCCCTTGCCGCTCAGGTTGAACCAGAACTGCTCGCCGGCGTGGTCGGTGTAGAGGGGCTTTTCACGGGGCTTCTCCGGCACTTTCAATCCGGCGGTCACCAGCGCGGCCGTGAAATCCTCCACGGTTTTCTCAAGCTTACCGGCCAGTCGCCCCACGGACCCGGCAATGCCGCCAGTCCGGGTCTCCTTCAGGAGCGGCCGGACGGCATCGAGGATCGCCAAGGAAGCGACCTCTGCGACCGGGGTTGAGACCGCATTGGAGGCAGGAGCGGAAGTTTCAACCGCAGGCGTCGACGAGGATTCGCCCAAGGGAGTTGTTGCCGCGGCTTCCGGAGCAATTTGCACGACGGTGCTGGCATCCGTGGCGGGAGCAGCCTCCCCGGCGGGCGCCGGCTCACCCTCGCGCTTTTCACGGCCGTTGATCCAGAGACCGCCGCGTGAATCGAGATTGAGCCACCACTGCTCCGTGGCGATGTCGGTGTAAACCGGCTGGTCACCCGGGGTCGCGGGCATCGTCAGGCCAAGGGCGCCAAAGGCCGCCTTGAGGTCG
>CAXRGI010000215.1:0-37899 GCA_964229935.1 Opitutales bacterium | reverse complement strand
TGACCATTGGAACGTGGTGCTCGCCCACGCGCTACACCGCCGTTTCGTCCACGACCTCAAGTCCGACGACCGGGGCAAGAAACTCATGCACCTCGCCGTGTTGCGCCCGCTGGATTGCCCGGGGGTGCTGGTCGAGTGCGGTTTCCTGAGCAGCGACGCGGAGGCGAAAAAGATCGCCACTCCCAACCACCGCCAGCAGGTGGCGGTCGCCATCGCGGCCGGCATCCGCGATTACGTCGCCGTGCTGGCCCGCGCGCGGGGCAAGTGACGCGCGCCGCGCCCATTCCTCCGCACCCATGAAACCCGCCCTGCTAACCCTCACGGCCTTGCTGCCGCTTTTTCCCGCCTCCGTGTCGCGCGCCTGGGACTATGAGGGTCACCGCATCGTGCACCACCTCGCCCTCTCGGCGCTGCCGCCCGAGTTTCCGGCGTTCGTGCGCTCGCCGGCCAACGCCGAGCGGATCGCCTTCCTCTCCGGGGAGGCCGACCGGTGGCGCAACGTGCCGGATCTGCCGGTGAAGCATTCCGGCGGCAGCTGGACCGACCATTTCTGCGACCTGGAGTACATCCCGGAGGCCGGGCTCGACCTCGAGACTGTGTCCTCGTTCCGGTACGAGTTCGTCGTGCAGTTCGCGGCCGGCCGCGCCGCGAACGCGCGCAACTTCAAACCGATTGATCCGGCGCGGAACGCCGATCGCACGCAGGAGTGGCCGGGGTTCGCGCCTTGGGCCATCACCGAACACTTCGGCCGCCTGCGCTCGGGATTCTCCTACCTGCGGGTCTACGAGGAGCTGGGCACGCCGGAGGAAGTGGAGAACGCCCGGGCCAACGTCGTCTACATGATGGGCGTCCTCGGTCACTTTGTGGGCGATTGCGCCCAGCCGCTCCACACCACCAAGCACTACAACGGCTGGGCCGGCGAAAATCCCCGGGGCTACAGCACGTGGAACGGCATCCATGCCTGGATCGATGGTGGTCTCGCCGCCAAGGCCGGCATTCGTCTTGAGCCGCTGCTGCCGCGCGTCACGCCCGCGACCGTGATCTCACTCGCGCCGCGCGACGATCGGCGCGACCCGATGTTCGTCGCCGTCTTCGACTACCTGCGCCGGCAGCACACCATGGTCGAGCCGCTCTACCTCCTGGAGAAAGAGGGCAAACTCGGGCAGGCCGACGGCGCGAAGGTGCACGACGACGCGCGCGCCTTCGTTGAACAGCGTTTGCTGGAGGGCGGTCGCATGCTTTCCGCGATCTGGCTCACCGCGTGGCGCGGCGCGGTCCCCGACACCTATCTGCGGGCCGCGTTGGGCCGCCGGCAGGCCGCCGCGGCAAAGACCGCGCCCTGAGGACCTCCGAAGGTGATTCCGCGTCCGCTCCGCTTCCTCCTGCCGGGGCTGCTGGGTCTCGTGGCGCCGGCGGCGGAGTGGAACTCCGCGATCTCTCCCGAGCCCGCGAGTGTCCTCGTGCTCGCGAACGCGGCGGACGCGGACTCGCTCGCCCTCGCGCGCCGGTACGCCGCCGCCCGGGCGGTGCCGGAGTCCAACGTGCTCGCCTGGAAGATGCCGGCCGCCGAGTCGATCGGTTGGCGGGATTTCGTGAACACGATCTGGAACCCGCTGCTGGAGCGGCTGGTGGCGGAACGCTGGATCGACGCGATCCCGATGTCGACGCGTGACGCCGCGGGCCGGCGCAAGCACGCGCCCAACGGCCACCGCATCTCCGCGCTCGTCGTCTGCCGCGGCGTCCCGCTCAAGCTCGAGCACGATCCTTCGTTGTACGTCGACGCGCCGCCTTTCACGCGCCGCGGCGAATTCCGGACCAACGCCGGTTCGGTCGACGCCGAGCTGAGCCTGCTGGCGAGCCCGAATTACCCGATCAACGCGTTCATCCCCAATCCGCTTTTTCAGAACGCCTCGCCGGCCGCGGGTGATCTCCGGCAGGTGGTGCGGGTCGCGCGGCTCGACGGGCCCACGGCGGCCGACGCCGCGGCGCTGGTGGAGCGCGCGCTGGCGGCCGAACGCGACGGCCTGCGGGGCAGGGCTTACGTGGATATCGCGAATCGCGACGCGACTGGCGACGCATGGTTCGAGTCGGCTGCCCGACAGCTGGCGGAACTCGGCTTCGACACGACGGTCGACCGGGATCCCGGGACGTTTCCCGCGCATGCGCGCTTCGACGCCCCCGTGCTTTACTTCGGATGGTACGCGGGGTCGGTGGACGGCCCATTCGCGCTGCCGGGCTTTCGTTTCCCCCCGGGTGCGATCGCGCTGCACCTGCACAGCTACTCGGCGGCGACGGTGCGATCGGCGGACTCGGGCTGGACGGGGCCGTTTGTCGCCCGCGGAGTCACGGCCACCGTGGGCAACGTGCACGAGCCCTACCTGTCGTTCACCCACGCGCCGCATCTTCTGCTGCGTGCGCTCGCGCGCGGATCGACCTGGGTTGAGGCGGTCTATTTCGCGTTGCCGGCGCTCAGCTGGCAGGCGGTGGCGGTCGGAGATCCTTTGTACCGGCCGTTTGCCCGTGAAGGTTTCGTTTCCGGGGTGGATACCGGCGCGGTTCGCCTTCCCGGTGACGACTACAGCGTCCTGCGGCGGGTGAAGCGGTTGGAGGCCGAGGGCAGGGCCGACGAGGCGCTCGCTCTCGCGCGGGCCGAACACCGGAGCTCGCCCGGGCTCGTGCTCGGCCTCGCGGTGGCGCGGCGGCTGTTGGATCGGGGCGATCCTCCCGCGGCTGCCGCCGCGCTCGCGACTGTACGGCCGTCCAGCCAGGCCCCGGTCGAAGAGTGGGCCCTTTGGCGGGAGGCGGCGGTGACGCTGCAAGCAGCGGGGAAGGGTGACGCCGCGCGGGAGTGGTGGCGCCGGCTGCTCGCATTGCCGGCGCTCGGCGCTGGCCTTCGTCGACAATGGTTGCCCGAGGCGGCCGGAGCGGCGCGCGCCGCGGGCTTCGTCTCCGACGCGGAAGTTTGGCAGACGGAATTGTTCCGGCTGACGCCGGTCACGGCGCCCGGGCGGTGAGTCCCGTGTTCAGACCTTGTCGACGATCCGGTCGGCGAGGCCGTACTCGATCGCCTCGGTCGCGTTGAGATAAAAGTCGCGGTCGGTGTCGCGGTTGATCCGCTCCAGCGGCTGCCCGGAGGCGGTGGCGAGGATCTGGTTCAACTCCGCGCGCAGCTTCTCCATCTCGCGCGCCTGGATGTTGATGTCGCTCGCCGGACCGATCATGCGGCCGGAGATGAGCGGTTGGTGGATCAGCACGCGCGAATGCGGGTAAAGCAGCCGGCGACCCTTTTTCGCGCCCGAAAGCAGGATCGAACCCATGGACGCCGCCATGCCGGTGACCACCACCGTGATCGGCGATGTGATCAGCTGCATGGTGTCGTAAACGGCCATGCCCGCGGTGATCGAGCCACCCGGCGTGTTGATGTAGAAGGTGACGTCCTTCCCCGGCGCGACACTCTCGAGGTACAGCAGCTTCTCGGTGATGTCCTTCGCGGTCTCGTCGGTCACCGCGCCCCAAAGAAAGATCTTCCGCTGCTCGAGGAACTTGCGCGCGATCATCATCGCGACCGGCGCCGACGCCTTCTTCGCGCCGCCTTCCTCCGGCTCGTCTTCCTCGTCGTCGAGACGCGGGACCGGGGCGGAAAGGGAGGCCTGCAGGTTGTCGAAATGCATGGAAGGCGAACCATGCGCGCGGCCCTCCGCTTGGCAAGCGTGCCGTCCCTCAGCGGGGGGAGGCGCCACCCGCTTTGACCCACTCCCGGTTGAAGTGCGCGTGCTTGATCGTCTTGCGCTGGGCGCCGCCCCCCTCCGCCGCGGCGTTCGCGTGATGGCTGTACGTCGCGTGCAGTGTGCCATCGGCCGCCTCGATCAGGCTGGGGTAGTGGTAGCGACCACCCGACGGTCCGGCAGGATCCTCCTCCAGCGCGCGCTGCCAGCGCCAGGTGCGGCCCTCGTCGTCCGAGAACTTTACCGTGAGCCGGTGGCGCCCCGTCTCGGTGTCGTTCGAGATCAACGCCCACAGTCCGTCGCGCAGGCCGATGATCTCGGCCCCGGAGCCCGGGTTCGGCACCGCGCTGTCCGTCGCAGCGGACCAGGTTTCGCCGCCGTCGCGCGACTCGGACTGCAGAAGGCGCTTGGGCGGCGGCCCGTTGTCGCGCATCACGGTGTAGAGGCTCCCGTCGCGCCGCCGCACGATGCTGGGCTGGATGTTGCCCTCGCCGATGACCGGCGTGCTGGTGCGCCAGGTCTCGCCGCCGTCGTCGCTCAGCGCCATTAGCGAGAGATCAAAGCCGTCCGAGTAAAGCGGCAGGATGATCCGCCGGCCTTCGAGCACGAACGGATGCGCGCGGGGCATCCACCCGAGGCGTTGCGAGAGGCGGTCCCGGGCAAGCGAACGGTAGGTTGCGAACTCCTCGCGCACCTTACCGCGCGCGGTCTCATCGGAGGCCGCCGTGAGCCGTACCGGCTCAACGCGGTCATAGTGCGCGAGTACAGCCGCGGCGAATTCCTCGGGCGGCTTGAGATGGATCACGCCGCTCTCGTTCCAGCGGGGCGGGCCGTCTCCCAGGAAATCGTCCGACCGCCGGAACTTGAGCAACGAGGATTCCCAGCGGTTCGACTGGATCGTAATCCAGACGAGCCAGAGCCGGCCGCGTGGATCGAGGAACATCGCCGGGTTGCAGTCGGGGAAACCGGGCGTGTCCGCGAGAGTGAAGCGCGGGCCCCATTCCTTGGCGCCCCGGCGCAGCCGCGCACCCTCCACCTTCACGTCGTCGGCGGTGCGCTCACCGGATCCGTGAAACCAGCACGCGAGCAGGTCACCGTTCGGCAGCTCCACCACGCACGAGGCATGGTTGTGCCATGACTCGGGCGCGAAGAGGATGCGGCTTTGGAGCAGGGGCGCGGCCTCGGTTCGCGGACCGAGGGCGAGGAGGGCGAGCAGAGCAATGCCGCCGGGTAGGGTGAGAAGGGAGCGGGGCATGCGGGCAGTTTGGCCGACGCCACGCTGGTGGCAATCGGGGCCGCGGGACTCGGACCGGGCCGGCCGCCAGCTCACGTCTCGCCTCCGGTTCTTTTTCGCCGCAGCATCCGTCTATCCCCGAAACCATGAAGCCCCGCTCCCGTTCCCTGCTGCTCCTCGTGGCCGTCGCCGGCCTCCTCTCGTCCTCCCTCCGCCTCTCCGCCCGGCCGAATGTCGTGATCTTCTTCGCCGACGACCTCGGCTGGGGGGAGCTCGGCTGCCAGGGCAATCCGCAGATCCCGACCCCTCACATCGACGCCATCGCCCGTGAAGGCGTGCGGTTCACCAACGGCTATGTCGCCGCCACGTATTGCAGCCCGTCGCGCGCCGGGCTCCTCACCGGCCGTTACCCGACGCGATTCGGTCATGAGTTCAACAGCGTCGCCAACCGCACCGGGCTGCGCCTCGATCAAGTCACGATCGCGGATCGCCTCCGCGCCCTCGGTTACGCCACCGCCTGCGTCGGCAAGTGGCATCTAGGCGGCGGAATCGAGTACCGGCCCACACGGCGCGGATTCGACGAATTCTACGGCACCCTCGCCAATACCCCGTTCTACCATCCGACGAACTTCGTCGACTCGCGGATTTCCGACGATGTCCGGCCCGTCGCGGATCCCGCGTTCTACACGACGGATGCCTACGCGGAACGCGCGGTGGACTGGATCGAACGCAGCAAGAACCGCCCCTGGTTCCTCTATTTGCCCTTCAACGCCCAGCACGCCCCGCTCCAGGCGCCGAAGAAGTACCTCGATCGTTTTTCCGGTATCACGGATGAGAAGCGCCGCATTTTCGCCGCGATGCTTTCCTCCATGGACGACGCGGTCGGTCGCGTGATGGGCAAGGTGCGGGCCCTCGGCCAGGAGGAGAACACGATCGTGTTCTTCATCGCCGACAACGGCGGGCCGACGCAGAGCACGACTTCGGGCAATGGTCCGCTGCGGGGCTTCAAGATGACCACTTTCGAGGGTGGGCCGCGCGTTCCTTTCGTGGCGCAATGGAAGGGGCGCTGGCCGGCCGGAAAGGTCTACGACTTCCCCGTGATCAACCTCGATGTCCTCCCGACGGTGGTCGCCGCCGCCGGGGGTAAGGCGGAGTCCGCGCGGAGTGTGGACGGGGTGGATCTCACGCCGTTTGTGACCGGGGCCAACCCCGCGCGGCCGCACCAGACGCTCTACTGGCGCTACGGCCCGCAATGGGCCGTGCGCCATGGCGACCTGAAGCTGGTTGTCTCGCGGGGCGGCAGCGGGAAGCCGGAACTGTACGATCTTTCTAAGGACGTCGGCGAATCCAAGGATCTCGCCGCCGCCCAGCCGGCCAAGGTCCGCGAACTGCAGGCGCTCTGGGACAAATGGAGCGCGGAGCAGGCCGAGCCCAGCGCGCCCGACGCGCCGGCCGGGGCCGGCAAGAAGAGCGGCAAGAAGAAGCGCTGATCACGGACCGGGGTTGCGGGACGCAGCCCGCGCGTAGCCCGAAAAAAGGCCCTCGCGCCTTGGGGCGACGAGGGCCGGGAACCGGTCCGGTTGGTCCGGATCAGGCGGTCGTGATCCGCCGCTTGGCGTGATCGTACAGCGTCTTCTTTCCGGTGTCGTACGAGATGACGGCCATCAGCACCGCGACGGCGTGCTGGTAGCCGGCGTCGATCGAGGCGTGCGGCGTCTTGTTGTCGCGCATGCACTGGAGCCAGTTGAGGAAGTGGTCGGGCCGCTCGACGGGTACGACCTCCTGCTTGCCGCGGATCTTCCCGTCGCGCTTGGGGCCGCCCTCGGCGCTATAGGTCGGGACGTTCCAGTTGCCGACGTCGAGGGTACCCTTGTCGCCGAAGAACTTCCGCAGGTTGCCCGAGCTGTTGCCGAAATTGTTGGAGCTGGTGACCACCATGCCGTCGGGGTACATCCACGTGGCCATCACGTTGTCGGGCGTGGTGAACTTGTTCTCGTCCTTCCAGTAGGTCACCCCGCCGATGCACATGCACGACTCGGGGAGGCCGCAGTCGGTGACGTAGTGCATCAGGTCGAGGAAGTGCGCGCCCCATTGGGGCACGGGACCCTGGCAGAACTCGTAGTAGCCGTACCACGCGGCGTACTGGCGGGCATCGAACGCCCGCGGCTTCCGGTCGTTGAGGAACTCCTTCCAGTCCACCTCCGACTCCTTCACGTCGCGCCCGAGATAGCTGTACCAGTAGGGCTTCTCGGCGTTGCGGGTCTCGTCGACGCGCGTGATTTTACCGAGGATGCCGCTCTTCACCAGTTCGCGGGCGCCGGCGACGCCGGGCAGGCTGCGCAACTGGGTGCCGACCTGGATGATGCTGCCGCGGCCCTGCGCGGCCTTGGCCGCATCGTAGGCCTTCAGGAGCTTGTCGAACTCCGTCGCCAGCGGCTTCTCCACGTAGATGTGCTTCCCCGCGTTGGCGGCTGCCTCGAGGTGCAGCGTGTGCAGATGGTCGGGGGACGCGATCATCACCGCGTCGACGTCCTTCATCGCGAGCACGTCCCGGTAGGAAGAGAAGGCCTTGGCGTCGCTGCCGAACCACTCCTTGGCGCGGGCCTTCGCCTTCTCGCGGGCCTGGCTCCACGTGTCGGCGACGGCCACCACCTCGATGTTCGTCGCGGCCGCGTGCTTCTGGATGCCGGACATGTGGGCGCCGACCCCGCGGCTGCCGCAGCCGATCTGGGCGATGCGGATGCGGGAGTTGGCGCCGATGGAGCGGGCGCGCTCCGCGGCGGTGAGGAAACGGGGGGTGGCGGCGGTGATCGCGGCGCCGGCAGCCAGGCCCGTGGAGGTCCGGAGGAATTGGCGGCGGGCGACGGCGGGTTTGTTCGTGTTCATATTTTTCGGGGGGTGGATTCTCAAAGGGCGACGATCCGGTCCATCTGGCCGGCGAGGGTCTTCAGCCACTCGGCGTCGGAAAGTCCAGGGGTGCGGTATTGCTCGGAGATAAGCCAGCCGGAATAGCCGATCGCATCGAGGGCGGCCACGACGGCGGGCCAGTTGCTGTCGCCGGTGAACAACTCGGTGCGGAAGCCCGCGTAGGGCCCCTCCTTGTCGCGGAGTTTCCGGCTGTATTCCTTGACGTGGATTTTGACGATGCGGGAGCCCAGGATGCGGATCCACTGCTCGGGCCAGCCGCTGTCCACCACGTTGCCAACGTCGAAGTGCCACTTCACCGCGGGCGTCTTGAACTGGTCGACGAAAGCGGCCGCCTCCAGCGGGCTGAGGAGGAACTTGTTCCACACGTTCTCGATCGCGATCGCGACGCCGAGTTCCTCGGCGAGCGGGATCGCCCGGCGGATTCCCTCGACGGCCCGCGGGTAGGCGTCGGCGTAGGACGTGTCCTGGTTGACCACGCCCGGCACGAAGAGCACCGAGCTGGCGCCGTAGGCTTTCGCGTCGCGCAGCCCCTGCCGGAGGCCCTCGAGGCCGATCTCCCTCGCGCCTGGATTGGGTGAGGTGATGGGGTGGGTCCAGTGGTTGTGGATGACCACGCTCGGGATCTGCAGGCCGGCGGCGTCGCGCGCGGCGAGTACCTCCTTCTGGTCCATCGCGCTGTTCACCTCCACGCCGTCGAAACCGGCCTCCTTCAGCAGCTTGAATCGCTCCAGGAGCGAGCCGCTGTTCTTGGCGTTGGGCCGGAGCCCGCCGAACATGTACCCCTTGCTCAGCCGGCGCTTCGGCTTTTCGGCGGCGCCCGCGGCCAGCGGGGCGACGGCGGCGAGCGCGGCGGAGGAACGGACGAATTCGCGGCGCAGCATGATCAGAGGCGTTTGATCGAAAGATCCTTGAATTCGACCGGATCGTTGTGGCCGGCGAGACCGAAGTATCCGGTCCGGCGATCTTTGCCGGGGTGGGCTGTCTTCCCCATCACGGTGGCGAGGTCGACCTTGGCAACGTCGGTGTCGAGGATGACGCTACCGTTGAGTTCCACGCGGAGCTGGGAGCCCTTCACCGTGACCTCCTGGAAATTCCACTGGTCGGCCGGTCGCAGGTAACCGCGCGCCGCAGGCACCATCCCGTAGGCGGAGCCGTGGTACTGCCGGGGATCGAGCTTCTTCTCGGGCTGCTTCCGCGCGGCGTAGTAGTTCTCGTCGATGATCTGCAGCTCGGTCACGCCATCGTAGGCGGCGTTGCCCTTGCCGGGATAGCGAATGGCGAGGCCGTTGTTGCCGCCGGGCGGGATGCGGAACATCAGGCGGGCCTGGAAGTCGCCGAGTTCCTCGTGCCAGTACGGCGTGCCGCCCTTGCCGGCGCGCCAGACGATCACCCCGTCCTTCACCTCCATCACGTCGCCGGCGCCCTTGTTGCCGCCCTTCTCCTCGATCTTCCAGCCGGTGAAGTCGCGTCCGTTGAAGATCGGCTGGAAGCCTTCCCCGCCGCGCCCGGCGAGGAGGCGGTTGGCCTCGTCGGCGCCGATCTCGCGGATGTGGAGATTCCGCCAGTGGGTCGCGCCGCCGTGCGTCTGAAGTTGGATGGGTCCGCGCGCCGGCACCGGGCGGCGTTCCTCGGGCTTCAGTTTCTTGTCGTTCTTGTCGTAGAAGTTCTCGAGGACCGCATGGTCGACGACCATCTTCTGGTTGAGCCACACGCTCACGCGGCTGCCCACCATGAGGACGCGCAGGGAATTCCACTCGCCGACCGGCTTGTCGGCCTTCACCAGCGGATCGCGTCCCGGCGTTCCCTTTGTGTTGTTCCAGAGTCCGCCGGATCCGAGCGCGTAACCGTGGCCCTTGGGATCGGGCATCGTGAAGTCCCAGATCTGCACCTGCGGCACACCGCGGAGGTACACGCCCGAGTCGGCTCCGGCCGCGAGCTTGAAGTCGAGGAGCAGCTCGAAGTCACCGTAATCCTTCTCCGTCGTGGCGTAGTCGCCCTGGCCGTCGTTGACCAGCACGCCGCCCTCGGCGCGCCAGTGGGGCTGGCCGTCCTTGAGCGCGATCATGCTCGCGGACCATTTCGCGATCTGCGCCTCGCGCTCCGCCGCGGGCATCGCGAGCAGCTTGCGGTGGTCGAACGTGCTGCCGCCGCGCCAGCCGGCGAGGTCCTTGCCGTTGAACAACGGCGTGAAGCCGGCGGGCGGCTGGGCGGCGCGGGCCGCGGTGAAAAGGAGCAGGGAGGCGAGGAGTAGGCGGGCGGACATAAGGGGGATTAGCGCTTGATGACGGAAAACACGGGGCGCGGTTTCCGCGGGAAGTCGGGGCGCGCAAGATCGTGATTTCGCGGTGTGACGCCGCAACCCGAATCTGCCGCGCGACTTGCGTTCTCTTCCGTTGCATTGCCCGCCGGGCTTCCTACGGTCGCGGCCCCTCTCACCCCATGCGGCTTCCGCTGAAAACCCTCCGCTGGCTTCATCGTCAGAAGTTGTCGCGGCGCCACATGCGCGGAAGCCGGCTGCACCGGTGGTTCGGCGACCGCGTCCTCGCCAAGGACCTCTGGCTGCCGACCCACCAGTCGCTCGCCCGCGCGTGGCTCGTGGGTTTCCCGATCACCGTGACGCCGTTTCTCCCGTTGCAGTCGGTGTTCGCCACGATCGCGGCGCTGATGGTCCGCGGGAACCTGCTGCTCTGCATCGCGATGCAGTTCCTCTCCACGCCGCTCACCGCTCCCGTGCACCTGCCGGTGTGTTATTTCGTGGGCGAGCTGGTGCGCGGGCGCGGTATCGCGCGCGTGTGGCAAGGTGTGACGGAGGAGACCAGCAGTCTTCTCTCCGGGGATGCCGCCATCTCTCTGTACGTCGGTTCAGTGGTCGTCGGCGTTCTCGGCGGAGTCATCGGCTATGCCGTGCTCTACCACACGTGGCGTCGACGTCCCGCCCGCGCCCGCTGATCCGGTTTCGCGGCCAGGCCGGTCCGGACTCGCCCTTTCCGCACCGCGCGTTCTAGCTTTCGCTCTCTTCCCCCATCATGAAACCCATCCTGTCCCTGTCGCTCCTCGCCCTGCTGCTCGGCGCGCGCCTCGCCGCCGCCGAAAACAACACGCTATCTTCCGCCGAGAAATCCGCCGGCTGGCAGCTGCTGTTCGACGGCAAATCCCTCAACCACTGGAAATCCAGTGAGAACCAAGGGACGTTTTCCGTGCAGAACGGCGAGCTCGTCGTCTTCGGCAAGCGCTCCCATTTGTTCTACACCGGTCCCGTTAACGGCGCCAATTTCCGCAACTTCGAGCTCAGCCTCGAGATCAAGACGTTCCCCAAAGCGAACTCCGGGGTCTATATCCACACCGCCTACCAGGAGACCGGCTGGCCCGACAAAGGCTACGAGGTCCAGGTGAACAACACCCACAAGGACGTGAAGAAGGGCGCCGGTCTGTACGCCATCAAGGACAACGCCGAGGCGCCGGCCAAGGACGGCGAGTGGTACACGATGGTCGTGCGCGTCGAGGGCAAGCGCATCCAGACATTCGTGAACGGAAAGCAGATCGTCGACTTCACCGAGCCGACGCCGCCGGCGCCGCCTCCCAACATGAAGGGACGCATGCTTTCCAGCGGCACGTTCGCCATCCAAGGACACGACCCGGAGAGCCGCGTGCTCTATCGTAACATCAAGGTGCGCGTGCTGCCCTGATCCGGCGGGCTTTTTCGCACGCCTGCGCAGGCCGCCCCGACGGGCGGCCTTTTTTGCGTCGTCACTCCAGCGAGCGGATCACTTCGAGACCCGGGATGTTTTTGAAGTTCGCGTTGTGGGTGTAAACCGCCGCGCTCACGTGCAGGGCGCAGGTGGCGATCAGCAGGTCGGTCGCGGGTAGGACAATTCCGCGGCGATCCAGCGCCCAGGCAAGTTGCGTCACCCGCTCCCAGATCACTTTGGAGGCGGGGATGTGGACCATCAGTTCGAAACGTTGCCGCACGCGGCGCAACAACACGGGGTCGCGCACGCCGCGGCACACCTCGCTCACGACCGCGCCGCAGGTCGCGAACTCGCACGCGTCGGGGTGGGGGGCGAAGCGTAGGAATGGATCGCGACCGGCCTGCAGATCGCGGATGAAGATACTGCTATCCGGCAGGATGACGGGCGGCATCGTTGGTCGGGGAAGGAGGTTCGGCGATGATCGAGGCCGGTGCGCCGGGAGCCGGGTAGGACGCGGGGTCGATCGCGTCGCGCAACGCCTCCGGGCTCATGCCCAGTCCCGCGCCGAAGAGTTCCTTCATCCGGTGGCGCCGGGCCATTTCATGCAGTGCGATCTTCACTGCGGCGGTCTTGGTAGGCGCACCGGTGATCTTCATCACGCGTTCCAAGACATCCTCCTCGATGTGCATCGTCATCTTCATCGTGGATCGAGGTATGGCATTACTACCATACTAGCAATTCATATGTATGGCATAAAAGCCATACTATTCACTAACACTTATCCTAGAGTATTCTATGTAATTAATGCGTTTTTAGACGCTCTCCAGCAGCTTGTTCAGTCGCGCCACCATGGAGGTGGGATCCTCCAGCAGTCCGGCGGCGATCAGGGCGTTATCCAGCAATTGCTCCGCCACCAGCCTCGCGCGGTCCGGGTTGGCCGTGTGGGTCTCGAAGAGTCGCTTGATCACGGCGTGGCGGGGATTGAACTCCAAGTTCACCCGCAGCGGGGTGTCGGCGCCATCCCGGTTCATCGCCTTCATCATTCGCCGCATGTGGGGCGACATGAACTTGTCGGCGTTCAAGGCCAGCACCGGTGAGTCGACCAGCCGGTCGCTCGACTTCACTTCGGCAACGCGCTCGCCGAGCGTGTCCTTCAGCCACTTGGCCAGGTCCTTGATCTGCTCCTCGCCGAGGGCGCCCTCGGGCTTCGGGAGATCCGCGAGTTTCACGTCGGCGTGGTCCGCGGCGGTGAGCTTGCGCCCGTCGAACTCGCGCACGTTGTTCATCACGTACTCGTCGACCGCCTCGTAGCAGAGCAGCACCTCGAGGTTGCGGGCCTTGAAGCCCTCCAGGTACGGGCCGCTCTCCAGCGCGGCGCGGCTCGGCCCCACGAGGTAATAGATCTCCTTTTGCTCGGAATTCATCCGGGACACGTAATCCGCCAGCGAGGTGGTCTTGCCCTTTTCGGTGAGTGACGACTCGAAGCGCAGAAGTTTTGTCAGCTGCTCCTTGTGGGTGAAATCGAGCGCGGCGCCTTCCTTGAGGAAGACCCCGAACTCCTTGTAGAACGCGTCGTAACCCTCGGCCCGGTTGCGCGCCTCCTCCTCGAGGAACTTGAGGAAGCGCTTCGTGATGACGCGGTTCAATTTCTCGACGAGCGACTTGTCCTGCATCGTCTCCCGCGAGATGTTCAGCGGAAGGTCCTCGCTGTCGACGACGCCCTTGAGGAACCGCAGCCACTCCGGGAGCAGGTCCTTCGGTTTCGCGTCGATCAGCACCTTGCGGCAGTAAAGCGCCACGGCGGGTTCCAGGCGGGAGAGCCCGAGCTTCTCCGTGTTCTCCTTCGGCGTGAACAGCAGCGCGTTGATGGTGAGCGGGGCGTCGGCGTTGAAATGCAGGCGCAGGCGCGGCTCGTCGTGCGCATGGGCCTGGAACTTGTAGAACTCGGTGTACTCCTCCTCCTTGATCTCGCTCTTGTTGCGCAGCCAGAGGGCCTGGACCGTGTTCACGCGCTTGCCGTTCAGGCTGATCGGGAACGACACGAACGCGCTGTACCGCTCGAGGATCTCCTTGATCCGCCAGTCCTGCGCGAACTCGCCGCAATCGTCCTTCAGCTCGATGACGATCTTGGCCCCGCGCCGCTCACCCTCGCTCGGCTCGATGGTGTAGCTGCCCGCGCCTTCGCTCGACCACACGTGCCCCGGCTCGTCCTTCCGCCACGAGCGCGCGTACACCTTCACCGACTTGGCGACCATGAAGGCCGAGTAGAAACCCACGCCGAATTGGCCGATCAGGTTGCTGTTCTTCTGCGCTCCCTCGCCGAGGGCCTTCAGGAACGCCTTGGAGCCCGAGTGCGCGATCGTTCCGAGGTTTCGCACCAACTCGTCGCGCGTCATCCCGATGCCGAAGTCCTGGATCGTGATCCGCTTCGCCTTGTCGTCGGTCGTGACGTTGATCTCCGGCTCCAGCTTCTCGTCGTGGATATCCTGCTCGGTGATCCGCGTGTGGCGGAGCTTCTCCAACGCGTCGGACGCGTTCGAGATCAGCTCGCGCACGAAGATCTCTTTCTCCGTGTAGAGCGAGTGGATGACGATATCGAGCAGCTGCTTGATCTCGGCCTGGAATTCGAACGTCTGCGGTGTGGTGTTGGACATGGCTGGGAAAAGAAGAAGGGCGAGTTTACCAGCCGCCCCCAAAAATCAAGCGACCCGTCCCGCCCGGCGCGCCTTTGCCGCGACCGGGGCGTCATTCCGGAGGCGACGCGCCGGGAGGGGTCAGGGAGACCGAGAGGGAGCGCCTTCGATCCGATTCGCTGAAGCGAAGCTGCACGGGGGAAACCCTCTTTAGCGTCAGGAGTGCTGAAGTGGGACCTTTTCAGGTGACCGCGGCCGGCAGGCGTTCCACGCGCACGCGGCGCGCGGTCTCGGCGCCGACCTCGGTGGCGGTGACGCGGAATTCGCCCGTGACGAATGATTCGCCGCGGCGCAAAGGCTGGCCGCGATTCCGTTCCGCCCAGGCGGCGACGGTCTCCCGCGGCTGCCAGTCGAACGTCCAGCCGGTCTCGGCCTGCAATTCGCGCATCGTGAATCTCCCGCTCACGGTGATGGAGGCCTCGTCCCGGTCGAAGACGGGGCCTCGGCCGATATCGAGCTCGTCGCGGATGTCGCCCACGATCTCCTCCAGCACATCCTCGAGGCTCACGAGGCCCGCCGTCCGCAAATCGGAGTCGAGCACGATGGCGAGGTGCACACGGGAGCTGCGGAACATCTCGATCATCGTGTGCACCGGCGTCTTCAGCATGAAGGTGAGCACCGGGCGCATCAGGGGTTCGAAGGAGGTCTCGGGCCCGAGCAATTGGCCCTGCCAGAGCCACTCGCGGACCAATATCACCCCCTGCACGTCGTCGAGGGAGCCGCGGCAGACGGGGAAGCGGCTGAAGCCGGCGGTCTGCGCGATACGCAGGTTCTCCGTCATTGGCTGGTCGAGCCAGAGCGCCACGATCTGTTCGCGGGGGCGCATGACCTGCTGGGCGGTGACCGACCGGATCCGCAGGGAGCTCACCATGATGCGGTTGATGAGCGCGTCGCCGGGGTGGGTGTGCCGGGCCTGACTGAAGACGTACTCCAGCTCCTCGGGGCTGAAGCCGTGTTCCCCTTCCCGCGCGGGCTGCAGGCCGGCGAGGCGAAGGATCCGGTTGGCCGCCCCGTTGAGAAGCCAGATGAAGGGGAAGAACGCGCGGTAGAACACCACCAGCGGCCCCGCGACGTGCAGGGAGACGGATTTCGGCCGCTGGATCGCCAGCGACTTCGGCGCGAGCTCGCCCAGCACGATGTGCAGGAAGGTGCTCACCGAGAACGCGCGGGCGAAGGAGACGGATTTCACCGCCGCCGGATCCGAAACGCCGAAGCCGCCGAGCAGCGGCTCGATCCGCCGGCCGATGACCGGTTCGCCGATCCAACCGAGCCCCAGGCTGGTCAGCGTAATGCCGAGCTGGGTGGAGGAAAGCACCGCGTCCAGGTGGGTCGTCGCGAACAGCGCCATCCGCACGCGCCAGCCGCCGGTCTTCGCCAGCGGCCGCAGCTGGCTGGCCCGGATCTTAACCAGCGCGAATTCCGCCGCCACGAAGAAGCCGTTGGCCGCCACGAGGCCGAGGACCAGCAGGATCTCCAGCGATACGCGCAGCGTCTCCACGTTCAGCCGGGCCCGTTTCTGGAATGCGTTTCCCTCACCGGCACCACCATGGCGCCCCGGTAGTCTCCCTCAAACGATTTCCATCCGCGCCGCCCGCCGTTCAACCCTCCGCCGCCCGGCCGCACCCCTCCCGGATTTGTGACGCAATAGGTGACAACCCCTCCGCGCTCAGAGGCGCGCGGCGCGCAGTGGCGTGAGCGTCACCGGACCGAGCAGGCCGGAAGGCGTCAACGGCCAGTCCGCGGCATCGAAAGGCTTATAGTTGATGTTCACGAAATTGATCTCACGCATGACCTTCCACTCGACTTTCCGGCGGTCGAGATCGCGGATGCGGTTGGCCGCCAGGTTGGTGACCTCGATCTCGATTCGGTTGCGCCCGGGGCGCAGCAGCGCGCCGACGTTCAGCCGGAACGGCACGCTCCACGCGGTGCCGGCCGGCTTGCCGTTCAAGGTTACCCGCGCGCTCTCCCGCACATCACCGAGGTCCAGCCGCCAGTCCTCGGCCGGAGCAGCCGGCGCGTCGAACTCCAGGGTGTAGCGCGCCGTTCCGCCGAAGCGTCGGGCGGTTTCGTCGCCCGCCTCCGTCCAGCTCCCCAGCGCGGCGGTCGTGAACGGGGCCGGCCGCTCCGGGCCACCGTTGATAAACTCCACGCGCCACTCGCCCGCGAGGGGCGTCGCCGGCCCGACGGTTTCCCTCGCCGGCCGGGACGCCATTTCGGTTGCCTCCGCGCGCGTCGCACGGAGCACGAAAGACTCCCCGGGCTCGAGGTGAAGAAAGAACTCTCGGCTGCCGGCCGATGTCGGCCGCCGCGGAGCCCGCCCCGCGCCGCCGTCGAGCGGGTTCATCACCACGAGGTCCGCGGCGCCGACGATCGGGATCCAGCCGCGGTAAGTCTTGGCCCCGAGGTTGGCGACAAAGTAGTCGTGCCCGTGGTCCGTCGCGCGGCGGACAAAATGAAGCCCGACTTCGGCGAGGACCTCACGTCTCGCCACCGGAGCGAGCGCGGCCACGACATCGGACGCCACCTTAACGCCCGCCTGGATCGCTGCCGCTCGCGCCGCGTGGAATTCGGAGCGTCGCTCTTCGAGCCGCCCGAGACCGGGCACATCCTCCGGCAGGCGCTCGAAGATCACCGTGGCGCCAGCCTGCGCGAGGTCCGCGATCCGCCGTAGCGTCGACTCCGGCATCCGGCGCGCCGCGGGTACCACGAGCACGCGATAACGCGCGCCGGGGGTCACGAGTGCGCCGCGCTCGATCCGCGTCGCGGCGAGTTGCTCGTCGGACACGTAGTCGAACGCGTGGCCGCGCTCCCCGAGCTGGCGCGCTAGTTTTCCCACCGGCTCCTCGGTCAGCCACCCGACGTGGTGGACGGTCAGCATCTTTGCCAGTCCCTTCACGTCGTCCCAGACATCCGCGGCGGGCCAATAGAGGAGGATGTCGTTGTCGGGACGTCCCCGCTGCAGCACCGACTGCACGCGGGCCACGTAGCGGTTGAGCTCCGCGAAGTCGCGCCACCACGTGTTGTTCGGGTTGAACTGAGTGGAGGCGTAGAAGAGCCAGCCGGGCCAAGGGGCGTCCTGCGGCGAGAAGACTGTGCCGTGATAAAAAATGTGGTTGATGCCCTCGACGAGGATGCGGTCCAGCTCGGGCTTCACGTAAGCGAGGGACTCCTTCCAGTGGTCGCGCAGCCACGTCGCGCTCTCGCTCGAGGCGAGGGGACGGCCCATGACGTGGGCGGCGGATGACGCCATCCGCACCACGAGGGGCTCGGGGAGATCCTGGTCGTGCCGCACCTCGCCCGCCTCGCGGCGCAATCCGGGGATGGGGAAGGGGGTCGAGCCGAAGATCTCGGTCTCCGGGATGTCGACCGCCCCGTAGAGATCGAGGAGGTTGGCGGGTGCGCCGTGGGATTGATTGCGTACGGTCCAGCCCATCCGGTGCGACCAAGCCACCCAGGCCCGAAGGTACTCCAGATGGAGCTGGCCGAGGGTCGCGCGGTAGTCGGCCTTCACACGCGCGAGGGTGTCGCGGTCGATCCGCGTCACCCCGGCGGGGTCCCGCGAGAGCAGCTCCGTCGCGTAGTCCTGCAGGTCGTAGCCGTGACGCTGGCGGAAAACCTCCGGCAGACGGTTTGTCCAGCTGGCGTTGAAATACTCGAACGAATCGTGGAATTGCCCGCGCACGAGATCGCGCGGGAAGGTCGCGAAGGCGCGGTCGAAAGGCGCGAGGTAGCGTTCCAGCGCGTGGGTGGAAAACGGATCCACCACGAGTCCCTCGCCGCCCGGCGCCGCGCGTTTCACCATCATGCGGCCCGGTTCGCCGGTCACACGGCCCTCCCGCAGCACGGCGCGTTGCAACGCGTGGGCTTCATCGACCCAGGGCCCACCGAACGGCCAGCCCGTGCCGGTCGCCATGTCGACTCCGAGCCCGAGGCGACGCGCTTCGCGGCCGGTGTGCTCCAGCATCGCCAGCCAATCGGGCGAAAGGAAACCCAGGTAACGCGATTCCTGCCCCTTCGCGCCGTAGATCGGCGTGATCTCAACGCCGCCGATGCCGGCGGCGGCCAGCTGTTCCAATTGCGCCGTCAGGCTCGCGCGGTCCACCGCGCTTCCCGGCCACCACCAGCGCGTCCACGGCTTGTTTTCCCGGGTGATCTCCGGCCACGCCGGATTGTCCGCGCGGACCACGACGGCGAGCGTGAGCGTGACCAGCAACGCGGACCGGAAGAAAGGGCGCATGGTTCAAGGCTAACACGAGCCCCGCGGGGCGCGACAACGGAACGCCCGCCCGGACAGTCCACGTCCGGCGGGTGGCGGCGGCCGCGCCGGCGCTCAGCCCCGCGCGAGGGCGCGGTTGAGTGCGCTGATGATCGCCTTGATCGACGCGAGCTCGATGTTGGTGTCGATGCCGGCGCCGAAGAGGGACTGGCCCCGGTCGGTACGGATCTGGATGTAGCTGACGGCGCGGGCTTCGGAGCCCTGGCCCAGCGAGTGCTCCGCGTAGCTCAGCACTTCCACGCGCGGCAGGGAGGTGGACGCCAGCGCGCGGGTGAACGCATCGATCGGACCGTTGCCCGCGCCGGTGAGGCGGTACGAGGCCCCGTCGATCAGCAACTCGGCCTCGCAGGTGACCGCGCTGTCGTTCTCGGTGCTCTTGAAGTGGCGGATCGCGACGGGCGCGGTGCGGTCGAGGTACTCGCGGCGGAAAACCTCGAGGATCTCGGCCGGCGGGAGCTCGGTTCCCTTGGCGTCGGCGACGTCGTTCACGATGCGACCGATTTCCTTGTGCATCGCCTTGGGCAGGCAGTAACCGAACTCGTTTTCCAGCACGTAGGCGACGCCCCCCTTGCCCGACTGGGCGTTGATGCGGATGATCGCGCGGTAGCTGCGTCCGATATCGGCGGGGTCGATCGGAATGTACAGCACGTCCCACGGCTCGCCGGGCTTCTGGGCCGCCCAGGATTTCTTGATGGCATCCTGGTGGGATCCGCTGAAAGCCGTGAACGTGAGCTCCCCGGCGTAGGGCTGGCGCGGCGGCACCTCGAGGCGGGTGCAGCGCTCGTAGACCTCGCGGATGCCATTGATGTCGCTGAAGTCGAGGCCCGGGTGGATGCCGTGGGTGTAGAGGTTGAGGGCGACGGTGACGACATCGAGGTTGCCGGTGCGTTCGCCATTGCCGAAGAGCGTGCCCTCGACGCGATCGGCGCCGGCGAGCAGGGCGAGCTCGGTCGCGGCGACGCCGGTGCCGCGGTCGTTGTGGGTGTGGAGCGACACGAGCGTGCGATCGCGCCGCGTGAGGTGGCGGCACATCCACTCGATCTGGTCGGCGTGCACGTTGGGGGTGGCGTACTCCACCGTGGCCGGCAGGTTCAGGATGATCTTGTCCTCGACGGTCGGCCCCCACGCGTCGGTGACCGCCTCGCAGACCTCCAGGGCGAATTCCAGCTCGGTGCTGGTGAAGCTCTCCGGCGAGTACTCGAAGCGCAGGCGGGTGCCGGCGGCGATGAGCGGGGCCGAGTGGCGTTTCACCCACTCGGTGCCCTGCACGGCGATGCGCCGAATGTCGTCCCGCGACGCGTTGAAGACATGGCGGCGCTGCGCGGGCGAGGTGGAGTTGTAGAGATGGAAGACGGCGTGCCGGGCGCCGCGGAGCGCCTCGAGGCTGCGCACGATCAACTCCTCGCGGCACTGGCAGAGGATCTGGATCGCGACGTCGTCGGGAATGAGCCCGCCCTCGATCAGGCGCCGGCAGAAATCAAACTCGATCTGCGAGGCGCTGGGGAAACCGACCTCGATCTCCTTGAAGCCGATGCGCACGAGCATCGCGAAGTACTCCAGTTTCTCCTCCACGCTCATCGGCTGGGCGAGCGCCTGGTTGCCATCCCGCAGGTCTACGCTGCACCAGAGCGGCGCGCGCGTGAGCGTGCGACCCGGCCATTGGCGGTCGGGGAGGTGGACCGGCGGGAAAGGCCGGTACTTGGAGACGGGGGCGGGTTGCATGGCCGGGAAATCGACTGACAAAGTGGTTGGTTGAGGGCGGGCGACGGACGGTTTCCGCGGGGGGAAACGGTCATTTGCTGGCGGGACGCGGACCGGATTTCCGGCGCGCGGGGCTCCCACGCACGACCCGCCGCGAACGGCTGCTCAAAGGTCGTGCGCGCTCGTAAGTCGAAGGGCTGGCGGCCGCGTTGCCATGGGCGGGGAGAGGTAGCGGTCGCCCGAACGCGAAGTCAAGGTCCGCGCCCGGCCGAACCGTTTGCCGCGTCATTTTCCCACCGTCCGCGGCGCGGGGCGCTCCTGTAACCCGCCTTACCAAGCCGCGTCTTGCGTGAAGTGAGCACCCTTGCATCGATAGCCGGATGCCCGACGCCGTCGACCCGCCGCCCATCGACGTGGCGGCGTGCCTCGAGCGGGTGCGCCGGCGCGACCAGCAGGCGGCGCGGGAGCTGGTGGAGCATCTGTACCCGTTGGTGCTCCGGATCGTGCGCGCGCATCTGCCGCGGCGCGTGGCCGAGGAGGACCTTTGCCAGGAGGTTTTCCTGAAGATGTTCTCCCGGCTGGCACAGTATCAAGGGGCAGTACCCTTCACGCATTGGGTGTCGCGCATCGCGTTGACCACCTGCATCGACCATCTCAGGGCGCAGCGGCGCCGTCCGGAGTTCCGCTGGGCCGACTTGTCCGAGAACGAGGCGCAGGTCCTCGACGCGGTGCTGACCAGTGAGAATGAGGTCGCCGCCAACGACGCCCTCGCGGCCCGGGAACTGGTTCACAAGTTGCTCTCCCAGCTCAAGCCCGAGGATCAGCACGTGGTGCGCATGCTCGATCTGGAGCAGCGCAGCATCGCCGATATCGCGGCCCTTACGGGTTGGAACCAGTCCCTCGTCAAAGTCCGGGCCTTCCGGGCCCGCCGCAAGTTGCAGAACCTAGTCCAGGAGCTTAGAAGGAAGGAACAATCATGAAACCCGCACCAACCGGCCCGCTCTCGGCCTGGTCGCGCCTCGCCCGCGCCGCCCGTCCGACCGCCGAAACTTCGCCTGTCGGCGCGCCTTTCGGCTTCGCCACGCGCGTGGTCGCGCTCGGCTTGGCCGCCCGCCCCGAGGGCCCCTCCCTGGTGGAGGTCTTCTCGCTGCGCGCCGTCGGTCTCGCGGGGCTCGTGGCGGTCCTCAGTCTCGCCCTCGGCCTGGGCGACGGCCTGTGGTTCGGCTCCGGCGACGAAATGCTCGGGCTCAACGACACGGTCGCGGTCGTGCTTGCTCTCGCGGACTAACCATGGACCGGCCTTGGAAGGTCATTCTCGCTTTCGTCGGTGTCTTCATCGCGGGCGCGATTTTCGGCGGTGTTTTCACCCTTCGCTCCACGGACGGAATCCCGGAGCGGGCGGGCAAGGCGGCCAAACAGGCGGGCAAGGAGCCCGGAGGGCGCATCTATCCGCAACTCATGCGGCAGTTCACGCAGCGGCTGAATCCGACCGCGGAGCAGCAGAAAGCGATCACCCCGATTGTCGCGCGGGCGGCCGAGGATCTGCAACGCATGCAGCGGGAACATCTGGCCGACACCACGCGCACCACGGAGCGCATGTACGAGGACGTGGCTGCCGTGCTCACGCCCGCGCAGCGTTCCAAACTCGACAAGATGCGGCAGGAGATGCGCGAACGGGTGCGCCGGGAGAAAGAAAAGCGCGGCGAACCGGGGGCCTCACCCGACGTGGCGGCCAAGCCCGCTCCCAAGGCCGGTTCCTGAAGTCCGCCCGGGTTGGGCGCAGGGATCTCGCGGTTCCACGATCGGCTTGGCGACCGCGGGCTTCCCGGCGCCGCGGGGCTCGGACGGCGGCTTGCCGCGCCGGGGAGGCGAGCTAGTCTCGGCGTTCCGGATGCCGAGACTTCGCCTGCTCACGTTCAACATCGCGCACGGACGCGGCTTGAACCCGATCCAGGGTCTGACCACGCCGCGTAAGCTGCGCGCCAACCTGCGCCGGATCGCGGCGCTGCTCGACCGCCTGAAGCCCGACGTGGTGGCGCTGCAGGAGATCGACGAGCGATCCCGTTGGGCGGGCAATTTCGACCACCTCGACTACCTGCGCGTGCACACCCGCTTCCCGCACTCGGTGTTCGGCATCAACAACCGGCGGACCGGGCTGATCAACCTTTCCTATGGCAACGCGCTGCTCTCAAGGCATGACATCCGATCCGCGGAGACGGTCGTCTTCGGTCAGCGGCGGCTTGGTGAAAAAGGCTTCCTCTACGCCGAACTCGAGGTCGCGGGCCGCTGCGTGCCGCTGGTGAACCTGCATCTCCATTTCGGATCGCGGCAGCAACGGCTGCGGCAGTTGGATCATCTCGTCGACTGGCTGCGGGAGAAGCACCGGCTCCACGGGAAGCGGTGGGCCATTCCCCCGATCATCTGCGGGGACTTCAACAACCCCCATTCCCGCGACGACGCCACGGCCTCGCTGCTCAGCCATTTGTCGGACTACTGCGAGTACTCCCTGCATCCGGTCGCGGGCCGGACGTTTCCTTCGCCGCTGCCGCGCCGGGCCCTGGACTTCGTCTTCCTGCCCGAGGGGTGCGCCGACGTGCGCTGCGAAATCGTGGCCTCGCTGCTCTCCGACCACCTGCCGGTCTCGGTGGAGTTCACGTTCTGAGCCGTCGGCGCGGCGGAAAATTGCGGTTTCCTTCGCGCGCGCCGGCGGCCATCCTCACCCTTCCATGTCCCGTCTCCAGCCGGTCTTCGCCCAATGCCGCGCCGCGCGCCGCGCGGCTTTCGTCGCCTACGTCTGCGCGGGCGACCCCGACTTCGAGACTTCCGTCGAGGTCTGCCGCGCGTTGCTGGCCAACGGGGTCGACATCCTGGAACTGGGCGTCCCGTTCTCGGATCCGCTGGCCGACGGCCTCACCAACCAGCTGGCGGCCCAGCGGTCGCTGGAGGGCGGGATGACGGCGGCGCGCGTCTTCGAGCTCGTGCGGCGCATCCGGGAGTTCAGCGACGCGCCGGTTGTTTTCTACACCTACTACAACCTCGTGTTCGCCAACGGCGTCGACGCCTACTTCGGCGCCGCACGAGAGGCCGGGGTGGACGGCATCCTGACGCTGGACCTGCCGCCGGAGGAGGCGGGTGAGGTGCTGGCCGCCGGGAAGCGGCACGGGGTCGATACTGTTTTCATCGTGGCGCCGACGACCCCTGACGAGCGTATCGCCCGGATCGCCTCCGCCACGACGGGGTTCCTCTACTACGTCTCCCGCGAGGGCGTGACCGGGGTGCGGGACCAGGTGGCGGGCAACATCCCCGAGGCGATGAAGCGCATCCGCGCGCGGACGGACCTCCCGACGGTGGTCGGTTTCGGGATCGGCACGCGGGCCCAGGTGGCGGAGGTGGCGGCCCACGCCGACGGAGTGGTCGTGGGCAGCGCGCTGGTGAACTGCATCCGGGACAATCTCGCGGATCGCGCGGGGCTGCCCGGGAAGATCGGCGCGCGGGCGGCGGACCTTTCCGCCGGCACCGCCCGGGTCTGATCGGAAAAGTTTCCCGGCGGCTCGCCTCCCCACCCATGCCGCGCGGAATCCTGCTGATCGACGACGACCGGCTGCAGCACCGGTTGACCGCCGCGCATTTCGCCGCGTTCCAGGGCGAGCGTTTCGAGCTGGAAAGCGCGGGCAGCTACGACGAGGGCCTCGCGCGCCTACTCTCGGGAAAGCACGCCGCTTGCCTGCTGGATTACCAGTTGGGAGAGCGCGACGGGCTGCAGCTGATCCGCGAGGCCACGGCCCGTGGTTGCGAGACGCCGATCATCTTCCTCACGGCCGAGTCGGGCGAGCGGGTCGATCTCGCCGCGATGGAGGCCGGGGCGCTGGACTATCTGGTGAAGGGTGAGATCACGCCCCGCCTGCTGGAGCGCGCGCTGCGTTACGCCCTGCGACTGGCGGCGACCCTGGCTGAGTTGCGCCGGTTGGCGACGCGCGACGCCCTCACCGGCTTGCTCAATCGCCGGGAGTTCGACCGGCTGCTGGCGGAGGAAGCGGAACGCGCCCGGCGGCTTGGCCAGGCGCTCGCCCTCGTGCTCGCCGATGTGGACCACTTCAAGCGCATCAACGACACGCGCGGCCATGCCGCGGGCGACGCCGCGCTGCGCGCGCTGGCGGAGCGGCTGCCCGCCGCGGTGCGGCCCATCGACCGAGTGGCGCGCGTCGGCGGCGACGAGCTGGGGGTGATCCTGCCGGCGGCCGACGGGGCGGATGCGCTCGCGGCGGCCCGGAGGATGTGCGCTGCGGCGGCCGAGGCGGGCTTCACGGTCAGCGCGGGAGCCGCATCGCTGGCCGGGGAGGGATGTTCCGCCGACTCCCTGCTCGCGGCGGCTGACCGCGCGCTCTACGCGGCCAAGGCGGACGGGAGAAACCGCGCCGTAGCCTGGACGGAATCCCTCCGGGGAGGAACGCCATGAGCCCTCGGCGGTGGTTTTCCGCGGAGCGGCGGGCTTGGTTATGGCCGCTAGTGATCGCGGTTCTGATCTTCTCGGCCTCCGGCCGCCCCAGTGTCGCCGGTCCTCGGATACTGCATTTCGACAAGGTGGTCCACTTCTGCGTGTACGGCCTGCTCGGCACCCTGGCCTGCCGCACGACGCGGGGGCGCGCGGGCCCCTGGTGGGCGCTGTTCGCCGTCTCCGCCTACGGGGCGTCCGACGAATGGCACCAGAGTTTTGTGCCCGGCCGTGCCACGGAGCTGGGGGATTGGGTCGCGGACACGACCGGCGCGGCGGTCGCGATCCTGCTGTACCGCCGCTGGTCCTGGTACCGGACCCGGCTCGAGACGCCGCTCACGAAGCGCGCCGGGAGATGACGGGGCCTTTCAGCGCGGTCCGGGAGCGTTGATGCGGTCGGCCTGGCGTTCGGCGCCGGGGGGTGTTCCTCGCGAGTTGCCGCGCCCTTTTTTGGCCTTCGCCGCCGCGGCGCCGGTGTCGCGGTCGAAAAGATCGGGCGTGAGCTGCGCGGGAACCGTGTCTCCGGTCGCCGCGGTCCAATCGGCGAGCAACCGGGCCAGCCGCGCCCGGGCGGCGGCGTGCGCGGGGTCGCCGGCGAGGTTCCGCAGCTGATGGGGATCCTCCGCGGTCACATAAAGCTCCTCCGCGGGGCGCGGGGCGAGGAAAACATCGGCCTGCGCCGGCGTGAGTTCCCGGGCCTCGCGGGCCGACCTCAGCGCCTGGTGCGAGGGGGATCGCACCGAGTCCGCCGGGCCCTGCCAGGGCTGCGCGGGCCGGTGGTTGCGGATATACAAGTAGCCGTCGGCGCGCACGGCGCGGCCGTGCGCCTCGTAGTCGTGCCAGTTGTGCTCCGAGAACGCCGCGCGCCGCACCGTGGCCGCGGGATTCCGGAACATCGGCCGGAGGCTCACCCCCTGCATGGTGGGCGCGGCGGGCACGCCCGCGATGTCGAGGATCGTCGGGGCAAGGTCGATCGCGCTGACCAAGCCGGGAGCGGGGCGCCCGGGCTCGGCGATACCGGAAGGCCAGTGCGCGATCAGATAGGTCTTCATCCCGGAGTCGTGCAGCCGCGTCTTGGCCCGTGGAAAGGGGCGTCCGTTGTCCGCCATCACCAGAATCAGGGTGTTGGCGAGCTGGCGTTGACGATCCAACTCCGCCACGACGAGGCCGACAAAGTGGTCGAAGCGCGTGACCTCGTTCGCGTGCGAGGCCAGGTCGGCGCGGGTCATGGCGTCGTCGCGCAGGAAAGGGGGGACGCGCAAGTTGGCGGGATCGTGTTTCGGCCCGTAGGCGTCCTCGCGCCACTCCGCGTCGGCCTCCCATCCGCGGTGGGCGTCGAGCGCGGCGTACCAGCCGAAGAAGGGCCGGTCCACGGGACGATCGCGCAGGAGGCGCACCCAGTTGGCGTGGCCGCCGCCGTTGCCCTCGGCTTTGCCGGCATCGATCACGTCGAAAGCCTTCGGCTGGGGCTGCTCACCGGGGGCGGGCGGCGCGGAGCTCAGGTGGTTCTTCCCGCTCAGCACCGTGTGGTAACCGGCTTCCCGCAGAAGCCGGGGAAACCAAGGGAGGTGCGCCGCAATGGGCTCGTGCAGCTCGGAGGCGCGACCGTTGTTGTGCGGATACCTTCCGGTCACGATGCTGCTGCGGCTGGGACTGCAGCTGCTGGCGGTCAGGAAGGCGGCGTCGAACCGGCGTCCTCCGGCCGCCAGCCGGTCGAGGTGCGGCGTGCGTGCCGAGGGGTTGCCCGTGCAACCGAGGTCATCCCAGCTGATATCGTCCGCGATGAACAGGATGACGTTTGGCCGCGGCTCCGCCGCCGGGGCGGCCGGCGCCGGCGAGAGAGCCAGCGCGGTGAGCAGGGTGGCAATCAGGTGAAACGGTACGGGGCGGGGCATGGTAAACCCGACCGTGAAATCCGGGCGCTTGATGTCAACGGAGCTGGCCCGGGCAGGGACAGGGGCACAGCGGCGAGCGCACGCAGCTCGTTCGTCAGTGCCGGAGCAACGGAACCCTTTGGAGTCTCGAGTCGCGTGGGAAAGGGATTTCGAGACGGCGGAGTTGACGCGATGGGGGAGCGGGCGCCCAATTTGGTCTCCCATGCGGTTGTTCACCGTTGCGATTCCCCTGCTCGCGGCCGCCTCGCCCCTCTTCGCGGCCGACGTGCCCGATTTCAACCGCGAGGTCCGCCCAATCCTTTCGAACAATTGCTTCCTTTGCCATGGCCCGGACGAGGAAGGCCGGAAGGGCGGACAGAAGGGGCTGCGGCTCGACACCCGGGAGGGCGCGATGGAGGACTTGGGCGGCGGCGCTTTCGCGATCGTCCCCGGCCAGCCCGACCAGAGTGAGCTGCTGAAGCGTCTCATCACCACGGATGCCGACGAATTGATGCCGCCGCCGAAGTCCGGGAAGCAGCTGACGGCGGGCGAGATCGACACCCTTCGGCGCTGGATCGCGGGCGGAGCCCCCTATGCCCGCCATTGGTCCTACGAGCCGCCGGTGCGACCGGAGCCGCCGGTTGTGCGGGATGCCGCGTGGCCGCGCAACACGATCGACCGTTTCATCCTGTCGCATCTCGAGCGGGCCGGCGTGCGGCCGCAACCCGAGGCGGGTCGCCATGCACTGGCGCGCCGGGTGGCACTTGATCTGACGGGGTTGCCGCCCTCGCTTGAGGAGGTGGAGGCGTTCGCCGCCGACCGTTCGCCCGGCGCCTACGAGCGATTCGTCGACCGGCAGCTGGCGAAACCCGCCTACGGGGAACATTGGGCGCGCGGCTGGCTCGACCTGGCGCGCTACGCCGACTCGAAGGGCTACGCGGACGACCAGCCCCGCAGCATCTGGCCGTACCGCGACTGGGTGATCGACGCGTTCAACTCCAACCTGCCCTTCGACCGTTTTACCATCGAGCAGATCGCTGGCGACCTCCTGCCGGAGCCGACGCGCGCGCAGTTGATCGCGACCGGATTCCACCGGAACACGATGAACAACACCGAAGGTGGCACCGACGACGAGGAGTTCCGCACGGTGGCGGTGATCGACCGGGTCAACACCACTTTGGCGGTGTGGATGGGCACCTCGATGGCGTGCGCCCAGTGCCACACGCATAAGTACGACCCGATCTCGCTGCACGACTACTTCCGGATGTACGCCTTCTTCAACCAGACGGAGGACGCCGACCGGAACGACGAGTCTCCGTTGCTGGAGTTCTTCACCCCCGAGCAGCAACGGACGCGCGAAGGGTGGAATTCGGAGATCGCTTCGCTGGTGGCGAAAATGGATGCCGCGCGTCCCGCCCACGCGGAGGCCGCCCGGCGCTGGGCGCGGGATGTCCCGGCGCACCCTCTGTGGGTCACCCCGCGGCCGGCGGAAGCGCGGAGTTCCGCCGGCGCCGCCGTCTCGATCGACGCGGAGTCCCGCGTGAAAGTGGCTCCCGGGCAGACCAAGGACACCACGACGGTGGAGATCGCCGCGCCCGCCGGGGAGGCTTTCACGGCTTTCCGTCTCGAGTCGCTGCCCGACGCCGACCTGCCCGGCCAAGGAGCGGGTGGAGCCGAGGGCAATTTCGTGGTCACCCGGGTGCGCGCGGCCATCCGGCCCGCCCTGCCGCATCGTGTCGCTCGCTTTGTGCGCGTTGAGTTGCCCGGCAAGGGACGAGTGCTGCCGCTGGCGGAGGTTGAGGTGATTTCGGGCGGCCGCAATGTCGCCGCCTCGGGCACTGCCAGCCAGACGCCGGCCTCGGGAGGAACGGATCCGGCTCGGGCGATCGACGGTAACAGCGCGGGGAATCCGGCGGCCGGGTCGATCGCGCAGACTGGCACGGGCGACGATCCCTGGTGGGAACTGGATCTCGGAACCGCGCTTCCCCTTGAACGGGTGGTGGTTTGGGGTCGCCTCGGCGAGGAAGCGACGCCCGCCGGCCTGCGGGTCGTCGCGCTCGACGCGGAACGCCAGCCGGTCTTCGAGACGGTCCTGCGCGATGCGCCGCGTCCCAGCCAAACCGCCGATGTCGGCGGCCCGCGGGATATTCCGCTGGCGCGCGCCGCCGCGGATTTCACCCAGACGGGCTACGATGCCTCGCTTGTCATCAGCGACACGGAGCCGGCGCGCCCGGCCCGCGGCAAGAAGGCGCCCCTGCGCAAAGGCTGGGCGGTCGGAGGGGCCAAGCAGACCGCGCATGCGTTGGTGGTGCAACCGAAGCAGGCTTTTAAGGTGGCCGAGGGCGAACGGCTGGTGATCACGATTGAGCAACAGTCGGCGGTGGCGAAGGCGACGCTGAATCATTTCCGCGTGGGCCTCACCGCCGAACCACGCATTCCGGAGTTCGTGCGCACTCCGGCTGCCGAGCTGGCCCTGCTGCGGTTGGCCGCGGGGGCACGCTCCGCCGAGCAGGAGGAGCGACTGCTGGATCACTATGTGCGCGAAGTGGCGCCGGAGTTGGATGCGGATCGTCGGCGCCTCGCCGTGTTACGCAAGCAGGTGGACGCCCAGGATCCCACCAGCACGCCGATCATGCGCGAGCTCGCCGCCGACCAGCGGCGGAAGACGCACGTGCAACTGCGCGGCAACCATCTTTCCCTCGGCGACGAGGTGGAACCCGGGGTGCCGGCCGCCTTCCATCCGCTCCCGTCCGGAGCGCCCGCGGATCGTCTGGCGCTGGCCCGTTGGCTGGTCGATCCCTCCAATCCGCTCACTTCGCGCGTGCTGGCGAACCGGCTCTGGGAGTCGATCTTCGGCACCGGTCTCGTCCGCACCAGTGAGGAATTCGGTTCGCAGGGCGAACTGCCGTCGCATCCGGAGCTGCTCGATTGGCTCGCGACCGAGCTGGTCACCGGCGGCTGGGACCAGAAGAAATTCCTACGCCTGCTCGTGACCTCGGCCACGTACCGTCAGAGCTCGCGGGTGACCCCGGAGGCGCTGGCGGCCGACCCCGACAATCGCCTGTTGTCGCGCGGCCCGCGTCACCGCGCCGCCGCGGAGGTGGTGCGGGATCAGACTCTGGCCGCGAGCGCCCTGCTCAGTTCCAAGTTTCACGGCCCGCCGGCGCGTCCTTACCAGCCCGCCTTCGATCTCAAGGCCGCCTTCGGCGGGGCGCTCGACTGGAAGACCAGCGAAGGGGAGGACAGGTATCGGCGCGGACTCTACACGGAGTGGCGGCGCAGCAGCCCGTACCCCTCGATGGTCACGTTCGACGCCCCCAACCGCGAGGTTTGCACGCTGCGGCGCAACCGCACCAACACCCCGCTCCAGGCGCTGGTGACCCTGAACGACCCGGTTTACGTGGAGGCCGCCCAGGCGCTCGCGCGGTTGATCGGCCATGGACCGGCTCCGGTGGAGGAAAAGGTGCGCGACGGCCTGCGCCGGGTGCTGCTGCGTCCGGTGGCGGATGCGGAGGTTGCCCCCCTGGCCGCGCTGTACCGGTCCTCGCACGCGACCTACACTCGCGAGCCCGAGCTGGCGGCGGCGATGGTTGCCAACCCCGCGAATCCCCCTCCCGCGACCTTCGCGCCGGCGGAGCTGGCGGCGTGGACGGCCGTGGCCAACGTGCTCCTTAACCTCGATGAGTTCCTGATGAAGCCATGAACCTCGCCCACCAGCAGCTGCAGCACCAGACCCGCCGGCATTTCCTGCGCGGGGTCGGTCAGTTCAGTCTGGGCGCCATCGCCCTGCGGGCCCTCGGGGCGCGCGCGGAGGCCTCGGCCGGGCTTGCGAACCCGCTGGCGGTGCGTCCGCCGCACTTCGCCCCGAAGGTGAAGCGGGTCGTTTACCTGCACATGTCGGGCGGGCCGCCGCATCTCGACCTATTCGACTACAAGCCGGAGCTGGTGAAGCGGGACGGGCAGCTGGCGCCGGATGATTTCATCAAGGGCCGCCGCTTCGCCTTCACGACCGGCACTCCGACGCTGATGGGAACGCCCCGCAGCTTTGCGCGGCATGGCGCGGGCGGCCTCTGGATGTCCGACGCCGCGCCGCATTTCCACTCCATCGCCGACGAGATGTGCGTCGTGAAGTCGATGCACACCGACCAGTTCAACCACACCCCGGCGGAGCTGCTGCTGTTCACCGGCTCGCCGCGCGGAGGACGCCCTTCCATGGGGTCTTGGGTCACCTACGGGCTTGGCTCGGAAAACGAGAACCTGCCCGGTTTCGTCGTCCTCATCAGCAGCGGCACCCAGCCTAGCGCTGGCCAGAGCGCGTGGGGCACCGGTTTCCTGCCGTCGGTCTTCCAAGGCGTGCAATGCCGCTCGAAGGGCGACCCCGTGCTATACGTCAGCGATCCGCCCGGCATGAACCGCGTGTTGCGCCGCCAGACGCTCGACGCGCTCCGCGCGCTCAACGAGCGGCAGGCCGCCGAGCTCGGACATCCCGAGACGCTCACGCGCATCGCGCAGTACGAGCTGGCGTACCGCATGCAGGCGAGCGTCCCCGAGGTGATGGACATTTCCCGCGAGACGCCCGCGACGCTCGAGAGCTACGGAGCGACTCCCGGCGAGGCCAGTTTCGCCAATAACTGCCTGCTCGCCCGCCGGCTCCTCGAGCAAGGGGTGCGCTTCGTGCAGCTGTTCGACTGGGGCTGGGATTTCCACGGCACCCGCGCCGCCGAGGACATCCGCGGAGGCCTGACACGGAAGATGGCGCAGACCGACCGTCCGGTCGCCGCGCTCATCCGCGACCTGCGCGCCCGCGGTCTCCTCGACGACACGCTGGTGGTCTGGGGCGGCGAGTTCGGACGCACGCCGTTCCGCGAGGGTCGCACCGCGAAGGGCGATGTGCTCGGGCGCGACCATTTCCCGGACGCCTTCACGATCTTCCTCGCGGGAGGAGGCGTGAAGCGCGGGTTCACCTACGGAGAGACGGACGAGCTGGGTTTCAGCGTGACGGAGAACAAGGTGCACGTGCACGACCTGCAGGCCACGATCCTGCACCTGCTCGGTTTCGACCACGAGCGCCTCACCGTTCGCTTCCAGGGCCGCGACCACCGCCTGACCGACGTCCACGGCCACGTGGTGAAGGATATTCTGACTTGAGGAAGGCGCGCGGCGTTGACCGCGGGCGCGGGGCGGACCACGCTCGCGCCCCGATGAAACCCCTCAATCGCCGCCACTTCCTGAAGTCGGCCTCCGCCTCCGGCGCCGGCCTCCTGATTCTCCCCACGGGGACGCTCTTCGGCCAGAACCGTCCCAGCAACAAACTCAACGTCGCCTTGATCGGCGTCTGGGGCCGCGGCCTCGCGCACTACAACACGCTGCGCAAGGAAAACGTCGTCGCGCTGTGCGACGTGAACGAGCTGCGTTTCCCCGACGCGCTGAAGGCTTTCCCGGGCGCGAGGACGTACACCGACTGGCGCCAGCTGTTCGACAAGGAGACGAAGAACATCGATGCCGTGGTCTGCTGCACGCCCGACCACCATCACGCCCACATCGCGATGTGGGCGATGAACCGCGACAAGCACGTGTACATGGAGAAGCCGATCGCGCTCACCGTCGAGGAGTCGCGCCTCGTCCGCGCCAAGTACCTTGAGAAGCGCTCGAAGCTCGCCACGCAGGCCGGCACGCAGCGCCACGCGCTCCCCAATTTCAACCGCGTGAAGGAGATGGTCCGCGACGGTGCCGTCGGAAACCTGCAGGGCGTGTTCGCCTGGGGTAACCGCCAGCTGCCCCGTCCGGGTTACCTGCCTGCCGAGGGCTCGCCCCCGAAGACGCTCCACTACGACCAGTGGATCGGGCCTTCGCCCTACCATCCTTACAATCCAGGCTACTTCTCCGGTGGCCCGGGCGCGAATTGCCTTCAGTGGAACATGTTCTGGGACTTCGGCACGGGTCAGGTCGGCGACATGGGCGCGCACACGATGGATCTCGCGTGGAACGCGATCGACGCGAAGTACCCCACCGCCGTCGAGGCGAAGGGCGATCCCTTCAATCCCGACGTCACCCCGGTCAAACTTGAGGCGCACTTCGAGCACCCCGCGAACGACTGGCGCGGGCCGATCCGCGTGAGCTGGTACCAGGGCAAGGTGTTTCCCACCTCGCCGAAGAAATACATCGACCTCGACGGCATCGGCCACGGGGCGATGTTCAAGGGCAACAAGGGTGTCCTCGTCTCGGACTTCAATTCGCGGATGCTGATACCCGACGCCAAGGCCGACCTCACCGACTACAAGATCCGCCCGAAGGAGGCGCAATTGGCCGAGGTGGGCGACTTCCAGGAGCAGTGGATCAACGCCTGCAAGGGCGACCCCACGAAGACCTCGTGCAATTTCGACTACAACGGCCTCATGACCGAGCAGATGGCGCTCGGGCTCGTGGCCTACCGCGCGGGCAAGAAGCTGAAGTACGACGGCAAGACGGGCCTCACCGACGACGCCGGCGCCAACCAGTTCCTCGGCCGCAAGTACCGCGAGGGCTGGGCAATGAACGGCTAAGTCCGTCCTCCCGCGCCCGCCCGGCGAAAGCCCGGCGGGCGTTTTTTTCCCGGCCTTCGGCGCGGAACCTTTCGCTTCCCTTCACGTCCTCCCCTCCGCCTCGCGCCGCCGGCTTTTTGCGAGCCCGGTACGGCGGCTGCCGCGTCTTCTCTCCCCCTTCGCTTTTCCTCCCTCATGCCTGCTCCGCGCCTGATCATCCGCTGCCTCGCCGTTTCCCTCGCCGCCGCCGGCATCCGCGCCGCCGATCCGGTGAAGACCCCGCCGCCCGCCGAGGTTGTCACGCTTTCCCCGTTCACGGTGTCGGACACGGACGACAAGTCGTGGCAGGCCACGACCACGCTGATCGGCAGCCGCACCAACCAGGAACTCCTCAAGGTGCCGGTGAATGTCGACGTCATCACGTCCGAGTTCATGCGCGACCTCGGCGCTTTCAGCCTCGACGACGCCGCGCGTTTCGTCGCGGGCGTGGACGTCACCCCGCGCCTGGAGTCGCGCAATGACGAGCGCGTGAACTACCGGGGGCTCAGCACCGGCGGCATCTCCCGCAACTTCTTCACCTGGTACGTGCCGTCCGACGCCTACAACGTGGAGCGCTACGATTTCTCCAAGGGCTCGAACTCCCTGATGTTCGGCGATTCCTCCCCGGGCGGCCAGGCCACGGTCTACACCAAGCGCGCCCGGGCCCGCAACGCGACCGAGCTGTTCGCCAGCTACGGCTCGTACGAGACCTTCCGGTTCCAGCTGGATGCGAACCGCCGGCTGCACGAGAAGGTCTTTGTCCGGCTAAACCTGGCCAACCGCCGCAACCGCACGTACGTGCGCGGCACGAATGACGTTTTCCGCGCCGGGCACATCGCGCTGACCTACGAGCCTTTCCGGACCACGACGATCCGACTCGAGGCCGAGCGCGGCACCACGTTCCGCATGCGCGCCGACAGCGCGCTGGCGATCAACGACGTGGCCGCGGCCGGTCGCGGCTTCAGCACAAACAACCAGTGGTATGTCACCTCCGACGGCGAGATCATCCAGCGGACGCTCACGAATCCCCCGCTGGCGATCGACCGGAGCGGCCCGACCGGCAACCAGGTCTCGCTGCTGCAGGGCCAGACCCAGGCCGTGCGCCTGCCCAACGGCACATTCCGCTCCTTCAGCGGCTTTGACCAGTACACCAACATGCTCGGCGCGGTGGACTACAATAATCGCATCTTCAACGTCGCCAACGTCACGGTGGAGCAGCGGATCGGGAAGCTCGCGCTCGAGTTCGCCTACAACCAGCAGTTCCAGCACGAGGATCGGAACGACAACTCGTTCGGCACGAGCCAGACCCCGCCCGTGCTGAGCGTGGATGGCGCGGGCCGGCCCTACATCGACGCGGCCTTCGGCGGCGCGGCCTTCAAGGTTTTCGGCAACGTGGTCAAGGCGGGCCGTCTCGCGGCCGTTTACCCGTTCGACTTCGGCCGCCTCGGCAAACAGCTGCTCGTCGTCACCGCCCTGCACCAGAAGGACCTCAAGCTCTCCGAGCGCTTCGGGCTCTACAACTCCGCGGCCCCGGGGCTGGCCGCGAACAACGGCATCCGCCTGCGCGCCTACCTCGACGACCCGGCCTTCGGCTCGGAGAAGTTCTTCGACCAGTTCCTGGTGCCGAACCTGCCCGTCACGCCGGTATTCAAGCCCGCGTTCTACCACAGCACGACGATCACCGGTCCGTTCGTCGACATCCGCTACGCGCGCACCCAGACCGCCTCGCTTTCCGGCGAATACTTCAAGGGCCGCGTGAACACCCTCGTCGGCGTCAGCTGGAACGCCCTGACCCGCAAGATCCCGAAGGAGTCGGCCTACGCCACGGACGCGCGCGGCATCTTCGTGCACCCGGGCATGCCGCACCAGAACCCGGGCGCCTACGAGTATGATCCGCGTTTTGATCTCTCCGCGCAGAGCAAGATGGCCGGTCTCACGGTCGAGGTGTGGCGGAGCGAGGCGGCCCGCCTCGTCGCGATCGCCTCGGCTTCCGAATCTTTCAACTGGCAGTCGCGCCAGGTGTTCTACGGCCCCGACATCGGTCCGGTCCGCGGCAAGACCAACGAGGTCGGGCTTCGCCTGGAGCTGCCGCGAAGGCTGACCGCCTCCGTCTCCCTTTATGACACGAAGCGCGTGAACGCCGCCTACGCGTGGAATCCCGACGTGCTCAACCTCTCCCAGCTGGAGGATCTCATTAATCCGAACAACGTCCTGCCGGGCGACTCCCGCTACCTCGAGGTGGTGAACGGTCTCAACAACGAGCGGCGGACCGTGAACTCCAATGAGCAGTCGCGGGGCGTCGAGGTCACGCTTCAGAGCCAGCGCTGGCTCGGCCTGCAGACGCGCGTCTCGTTCTCCGCCAACCGGGTGCGTGCGCAGGCCGACTTCTCGCAGTTCGCCGCCTACCTGAAGGCCGCCGAGGAGCGCACCGCCGCCGCCAACGCGCCGGGAGGCGACCGCACGATGGCCGAGCAACCCGCGGTTTTGGCCAACGCCCGGAATGTCCTCACCTCGAACACGCTGACCGACGAGGTGGCCGGTCGCCGCAGCGTTCCCTACACGGGCAGCTTCGTGCTGGATTACCAGGTGCCGCGCGTGCGCGGCTTCCGCGTGGGCCTCAACGGCGTCTTCACACCGGACTACAATGTCTACATCCGCGAGGGACAGCCCTACCGCGCCGGCGCTTCGTTTCCCCTCAACGGCTACCTCATGTACGACCGCCGGATCCTGCAGCGCTACCAGACGACCTTCCGCCTCGGCGTGAACAATCTCCACGACGTCATGGTCGGCGACGGGCGCTACCGGGTCACGGGTGCCACCTCGTTCAACACCACGCAGAACCGCCCGAACTTCATCTATCGCTACGCCGAGCCGACCACTTGGACCTTCAGTGTCACGGCGCGGCTCTGACGCTACTCCGCTATCTTTCGCCTTGGGAACAGCACGCCAGCTCCAGGTAGGATTGGCGCTGCTTCTCTCGGCCGGCGGCCCGGCGCGCGCCGGTATGCTCGACTGGCTTTTCCCCAAGCACGACATCCAGGTCGTCACGGTGACGGATACCACCCCGGTCGGCGCCCTGCGCCGCCCTGTGTCCCCCGCCAGCCCAGCCTATTATGTCGCGGTGAGCGCCGGGTTCCGCGACTTCGGCGGAATCGTGGCCGGCGAGAAAGCCCCGCCGAAGGAGGCGGTTTATCAGGCGATGGGCAACGTGCTGGCCAAACAGGGCTATCTGCCGGCGGGCGAGGGCAGGCCGGCGTCACTCCTGCTTCTCTGGACCTGGGGCACGATGAACACCGACCGCGTGTACAGCTTCAACCCCGACGACACCGAGGGCCGGCAGGTCAACCGCCGCCAATTGTTGCGGTTCATGGGGGCCTACAAACTGGGCCTCGTCGCGAAGGAGCCCAACGCGTTGATGGATGATACGCTGATGCCGGGCGTGCTCTTCCGCGACGCCGACCAGGACCTGATCAACGACCTATCCACGGAGGACCTCTATGTTGCGGCGATCGCCGCCTACGACTACGCCGCCGCGACGAGAAAGGAAAAAATCCTGCTTTGGACGACCAAGATCAGCTGCCCGTCGCGCGGGCTCGGTATGCCGGAGACGCTGCCGGTGATGCTGGCTCTGGCCGGCCCGAACATCGGCCGCGAAACGCCCAAGCCCGTCGCGGTGAAAGCGACCGACAAGTTCAAACCGGAGGTCCGGATCGGCGATCCGACGGTCGTCGAGTATCTGCAGTCGAACGCGATTCCCGTCGCGGAGGTCGATCCCGCCAAGGCCGGCGAGGCGAGGAAGCCCGCCCCGAAGGCGAAGCGGTAAGTGTCCTCCACACCCCGCAAGACGTCCGGTCCATGCGGGATCTTTGCCAGGGCGGCTGGGTGTAGCCGAGGCTGCCAGCCTCGGATTTTTCCGCGGTTGTACTGCCCTAGGCGATGAGGCTGCTCGGGCCGAAAAGGTCCGATCTCCCCCGGTCGGAATGCGTCGCGGTATTAGCCTGAGTTCGATCGGTTCAACCACAGATCGCTCGGATATCACCGATCAGACGGAGCAGCATCGGCACGCGTATTCCGAGCGTTCCGTGGGCCCATTGTCCGGCGGATCGAACATCCGGGCCGGATCATCCGCTTTCAAGCAGCCGGCTTCCGCCCGTCACTTGAAGAACGGGAACAGCTTTTTCAGCCCTTCGCGGTCGGGCTGGGTGCCGTACTCGCAGATCTCGAACGCCTCGGAGTGCTGGACGTCGGTGCCGGGGTGCCAGAGCGCCGTCTCCTTCGCGAAGCGTGCCGTGGTGGACTTGAAGCGGCGCGAGAAGTTTTCCCGCACCTGTTGCTGGCGCTGGCGTTGGGCGGCCGGATCCGCGGGGTAGAGCGACGCGTTGCCGTTGGCGCCGCCTTCGGCGAACTGCGAGATCATCACGCCCAGCGCGTCCAGCTTCCGCTCGACGACGGGATCGATGTTCACGATCACGTCCGCGCGCGAAGGCGCGGGTTTCTGGAAGCGGTCGGTGTAATACATGAACACCGGGTTCTTCTTCATCGCCGGTACGTCGGGACAGAAGAACGGCACCGTCACCATGTACGCCGCGTCCTGCACGAGCACGCCCGTGTAACGGTGGTCGGGGGGGTCGTCGTTGGTGCGCGGCCCGAGCCCGAGGTCGGCGGTCCACCAGCGGCTGAGCCGCGGGCGGGGGCGGCGGGGTTCGAGCGTCGGCTCCAGCTCCCCG
>CAXRGI010000214.1:0-10543 GCA_964229935.1 Opitutales bacterium | reverse complement strand
GCAGCGTCGGGATCTGGAGGCGGTTGCGGCTGACCTCGCCGGGCGCGGGCTGGGCGATGCCACGCGCGATCGCGTCCTCCACCGTGCGCACGATCAGCCGGGTGCCGAGCTCCGCCGCGCGCCGATCGCGGAACTCGTTCAGCTCCGGAAAATGATGGCCGGTATCGACGTTGAGCAACGGCAAGGGCAGTTCCGACGGACGGAACGCCTTCTCCGCGAGGCGCAACAGACAGATCGAGTCCTTGCCGCCCGAGAAAAGCAGGGCGGGACGCTCAAACTCTCCCGCGACCTCGCGCAGGATGTGGATGGCCTCGGTCTCGAGGTGCTGCAGGTGGTCGAGATGGTAGCTCGGCATGGAAGTCTCCGCGCAAGGGTCAGGCCGGAACCGCTTTCGCGCCCCAGGCGGCGTGCAGGCCGCATTCGCGTTTCTCATCCGCCTTGGCGGGGTCGAAATAGTCCCACTCGTTCGGCAGCTGGTGCGCCGCCAGGTAGGCATCGAGCTCGGCGTCCGTGGCGTGGAAAAAGGGACTGACCTTCAGCGTGCCGAAGTTGGCGTCGTGGGAGACGACATCGAGACCCGCTCGACCTGGATTTTGCACGCGCCGCAGCGCGGTGAACCAAACCGTGGGAGCGAGCTCGCGCATCCCGCGCTGAAAAGGTTCGATCTTCATGCGAGCGCTGAACCGGCGGAGCGCGTCCTCATACTCGGGCGTCGGCACCGGGCCCTCGATCGCATCGCGGTGCGCGGCGGTGAGACGCGGCAAGTAGGGCTTGAGGTTGAGCCCCAACCTTTGCCTCAAGTCCTCCGCATGCCGGTATGTGGCCGGGCGGTTGTACCCATGGTCGACCCAAAGCACGGGAATATCGGGACTTTCCCCGATCACCAGATGGAGCAGAGCAGCTTCGTAGGGACGAAAATTGGTGGAAATTATCGCCCGGGCGCCGCCCCGGCGCAGCGCCCAGCCCACGATCTCCTTCGGGGACAGGCTATGGAGCTGGGAATTCAGGACCTCAAGTTCGGCGGGCGTAGGGACAGGCAATGAAGTCGGAGACGGCTGGGGATGGACGTACTGGGACATGAAAGACGGTTGGCTAAGAAATTTGTTGTTGAGGATTAAACGGGAATCCCGATGAATCCTGTAATCGTGACTAAAGATTTAACAAGACAGTGCCGCCAGGTTTCGCGCAAGTTAAATTGGTTCTGTGCTTTTTTACTTTGGTATCATCTTTAAGACTATGATTGGCAACGCCTACAACGGCTTCAACCGTGAGCCATTTGACCTCCCTTTCCCGACTTCAACGGCACGAGTCGGTCGCGTCTTCCTCGTCGGCGCAGGACCTGGAGCAGCCGATCTACTTACCCTCCGCGCAATGCGACTGATTCAGTCGGCCAGAGTCATCGCTCACGACCATCTGGTTTCAGCTGAGATTCTCGAACTTGCCCCCGCTTCCGCTCGGCGCGTTTACGTCGGGAAACAAGGCGGCGGTTTTTGCAGCCCCCAACGCGACATCGAATCCCTGTTGATCGCCGAGGCGTTGGCCGGAAACGACGTGGTGCGTCTCAAGGGCGGCGACCCGTTCATCTTTGGCCGGGGCGGCGAGGAGGCCGAGGCCCTCGCGGCGGCCGGCATCGAGTTTGAGGTTGTTCCCGGTGTCACCGCCGGGCTCGCCGCGGCGGCGGCTTCGCTCACTCCCTTGACCCAGCGGGGAGTGGCCTCCGCGGTGGTTTTTCTGACCGGCCACGAGGACCCGTCGAAGGAGGAAAGCTCAATTCGCTGGGAGGATTACGGCCGCCTCGGAGCAACCCTGTGCGTCTACATGGGGATGAAAAATCTCGAGACCATCCTGCGGCGCCTGCAGGCCGGCGGCCTATCAGAAGACACGCCGGCTGCCGTCATCCAAAATGCCACCACCGCCCGCCAATCCCAGTTCATCTCTACCGCCGGACGCCTCGCTTTGGAATCGGAACGCGCCGGCTTTGGAGCACCCGCCATCGTCATCATCGGCGAAGCCGTCCGTACGCCAACCCGGCTGGCTTCTCTTGCCGCCCAAGCGGCTGAACGCGATCTCGCCACGCTGGCCTGATGATCATCGCCTTGATCGATAACGGTTCTCTCGAGGCCGCCTCCCATCTGCGGCTACGCGCCCTCGCGTCCGGCTTGTCAGATCAAACCGGCGCCCCGGTTCATGCCGTCTCGTGGAAGCACAGCGACCGCGTGCCCGCTGCCTCCCTCGACGGTAAGCCGGGCGAGACCCTCGCCCCGTTCGTCCGCCGCCACGTGGCCGCCGGCGAACGCTCCTTTCTTTTCGTCCCTTTCTTTATCAGCCCACAAGGCGCGATCGGCTCTGCGCTGCGCAAGGACCTTGAGCTGCTCCGAACGGAGACCGGCGAATTCGATTTCAACTTCACCACCGGCCTCTCGGACCGCGGCGCGCTGGCGCCAATCATCGCCGAACGCGTGCGCGAAGTCTCACCCGCGACGACTCCGGATGCGCCCATCGTGCTCGTCGACCATGGCGGCCCCTCTTCCGCTTCGGCCGGACTGCGCGATCAGGTGGCAACAGAAGCCGCGGCGCTTCTGAGACGGCCAGTTCATCCGTGTTCGATGGAAGGAGACCACCCTCCCCTGCTCGCGGATCTGCTGTCGGCTCCGGGTTTCGCGCACCGCGAGGTCATCGTGGCGCAACTCTTCCTCTCCCCCGGCCGGCACGCGGGCCCCGGTGGCGACATCGAGGAAATTTGCCACTCCTCGCCCGCCCGTTGCCACCGCACCGCGCTCGTGGGTGACCACCCGCGCGCCGCCGCCATCCTTTCCACCGCCATCCGGCGGGCACTTTCATCAACCATCAACTGACCTCCGTCCCCCGCATGTCATCCGAAGCCACCGCCCCGACCGCCAAGCCGCTCCATAAGAACGAGCACCTCAAGTCCACCAGCAATTTCCTGCGCGGAAACATCCTCCGCGACCTCGCCGACCACAGCACCGGCAGCATCACCGAGGAGAGCGCGCAACTGACGAAATTCCACGGTATCTACGCGCAGGACGACCGCGATCTCCGCAACGAGCGCCGCCGCGAGGGCAAGGAGAAGGCCTTTTCCTTCATGGCTCGCGTGCGCGTACCCGGCGGCGTCTGCAGTCCGGGTCAGTGGCTCGCGCTCGACGCTCTCGCCGGCACCTACGCCAACCACACGCTCAAGCTCACCACCCGCCAGGCGTTCCAATTCCACGGTGTCCTGAAGGGCGACCTCTGGCGCACCATCAACGGCATCAACCGCGCGCTACTCGATACCATCGCCGCGTGTGGCGACGTGAACCGCAACGTGATGTGCAACCCCAACCCCGCGCAGTCCGCCCTGCACGCCGAGGTCTACGCCACCGCGCGCGCGATCAGCGAACACCTCCTGCCCCGATCCCGCGCCTACCATGAGCTTTGGGTCGGCGACGAACTTGTGGGAGGAGGCGAGCCGGAGTCGGAACCGATCTACGGCGCCACCTACTTGCCGCGGAAATTCAAGATCGGCATCGCGGTGCCCCCGAGCAACGACGTCGACGTCTTCTCGCAGGATCTCGGCTACATCGCGGTGATCGACGCCGCCGGACGCCTCGCCGGCTTCAATGTCACCGTCGGCGGCGGCCTCGGGATGTCGCACAACCAGATCGAGACTTACCCGCGGATCGGCGACGTGCTCGGTTTCTGCACGCCGGATCAGGCGGTCGCGGTGGCCGAACAGGTCGTCACCGTGCAACGCGACTTTGGCGACCGCACCGATCGCAAGCACGCCCGCCTCAAGTACACGATCGCCGACCGCGGGCTGACCTGGTTCCGTCGCGAGGTCGAGAAGCGCCTCTGTTTCACCCTCGGCGAACCCCGGCCGTTCACCTTCACTTCGAACGGAGACCGCTACGGCTGGACGGAGAGCCACGACGGCCGCTCCCATTTCACCCTCTTCATCCAAAGCGGCCGCGTGAAGGACGAACCGGGCTACCCGCTGCGCTCCGCCCTCCGCGAGATCGCCCTCGTGCACCAAGGCGACTTACGCCTCACCGCGAACCAGAACCTCATCATCGCGAACGTCTCACCCGAAAATCGTCCGCGCCTCGAGGCGCTCCTCCACCGCCACCGACTCGACACCGCCAACGAAGCCTCCGGCCTTAAGCTCAACGCCCTTTCCTGCGTCGCGCTTCCGACGTGCGGCCTCGCTCTCGCCGAAAGCGAGCGCTACCTGCCGGAAATCGTCGCCGAATTGGAGCGCGAGTTCGCCGAGGTCGGTCTCGCACGGGACGCCGTCACCCTCCGCGTCACCGGCTGCCCCAACGGCTGCGGCCGTCCCTTCCTCTCGGAGATCGGCCTGGTCGGAAAATCCCCCGGCAAATACAACCTCTACCTCGGCGCGGCGTTCGACGGCTCACGGCTCAACACCCTCTACCGCGCCAACGTGGTCGATTCCGAGATACCCGGACTCCTGCGACCGATCATCCGCCGTTATGCCGCCGAGCGAAACCCCGGCGAGCACTTCGGGGATTTCACCGTGCGCGCGGGTTACGTCACTCCCACGGGAACGCCCCGGGATTTTCACGAGGCGAAAGCGTCGGCATAAGCCTAGGACGCCCCAAAAGTCCCGAATTGGGAAAAAAAGAGGGCGGACCGCCTACCCCTAAGCGGTCCGCCCATTGCTTTCTTACTTACCCCAATTCTCCACCGCTAGGCGGAGGAGAAAGTCTATGTGAAGTAAGTAACCACAGGCCCCGGAAAGTTCCAGTGGCCCACCCACTTTTTTAACGATTTCTCGGGCAGAGCGGCGTCCGGTGGAGGAAAACGAAGCGGCCGAGGCAACCTCCCACGGGTCCGCGGCAAGAGCCAAATTAACGCCAGAAAATATTTAAGGCTCTGACCATCATTATCTTATAAACTCCCACTAAACAGCCTGATCGCCGTTATTTGCCCGCTTCGCCTTGGGCTTCGAGCTCGGCTCGGTCCACAGGCGCAGGAGCAACTCGGCCAGGTTCCGCATACTGGTTCGGCTTAGGCCTTCATGCGCGGCTGCCTGCTTGAAGGGCGCAGCCACCGCACTCCGTTCGAGGTAGTAGCGCCACAGGTCCGCCTCCAGACGTAATGATGCCGCATGTTCGTCCGGAAAATCCTTCAGCGCCGACCGCACTTTTTGCTGCCAATGCTGTCGTTCCTCCCGCTGGGATTGCAGATAGTCGAAGAGGCGTTGCTCGCAACGGTTCAGGCTCACGCCGTCACCGTGCGTCCGGCTTCCTCCGAAACAACCGCAAAACCGGCGCAGGCCGGCGTTGCGTCCGGCTCCGCCAACCACCTATTTTCCAATGACAAACCAACCACCAACACCACCTCCCACCATGTGGCAGAAATTCACTGAACAACTCCCGGCTGTGCTGCTCACCGCGCTGCTGGTGATCGGCGGAGCCTTCTGGCTCCATCAACAAACCGTCATCCAGATGGCAGCCCGCCAGCAGAGCGAGCTGGCTCCGCTCCGTGAGGCCAACGACGCGCTGAAGGCCGCCTCCGAGGAGAACCGCAAGCAGATCGAGTCCACCAACAAGCTCCTGCGTGACGCCATCGCCAAGCGCGAGGCCGACATGTTCCGCACCGACGAGGAGCTCCAGAAGCTGAATACGGAGCGGATGAACGCCCTCGCCGAGGCGATCGCCAAGAAGGTCATGCCCTTCAACCCGCTCCCGAAATCAGCCGAGGAGGCCGAACGCCAGCAGACCGAGCAGGTCGACAAGGTCTCCGGACGCATGGCAGAGCGTATCCAGCCCATCCTCGCCGAGATGGCGCGCGACCAGAACCTCACCCGCGAGTCCATCACTCAGTACAGCCAGCGCATCTCCGACCAGATCGGCAACGTGCTCACGGCGGAGCTCGCGAAGAACCAGCAGCTTAACAACAACCTTCAGCAGACTCAGGCCGTGGCGCAGGACGCCCTCAAGCTCTCGCACGAAATCACGGCGCTATACCTCAGCTCTTTCAAGGACCAGGGAATCATCACGCGTCTGCTTTCCCTACCCGCCAACGTGGTCAAGGATGCCGCCAGCCTGAGCATCGTCACCAGCTCCGACCGCAAGAAGGTCGAGGAACAGCTGGTCGCGAAGATGGCTGAGATCGACAAGCGGCTGCAGCAAATCCAGGCCGCCGCACCGCAGGCTGCCGCCCCCGCACCGGCGACCCCCGCCGCGCCCGCCGCACCGGCTGCGCCGCCGTTGAGCTCGCCGACCCGGCCCGCTCCCGGCAAGTGATCCCGGCCTCCGGCTCCCCCGCCACGCCCCGTCGCGGTTCCCGCGCGGGGCGTTCGCGTTGAAGACAAGGCGAGTCCCGCCAGCCAAAACCCCTTAACTGACTCCCCGCCTCCCTTCGTGCCTGAGGAAACACCCCACCCGCTTCTGAGCCCCGGACAACGCCGGCTGATCGGCAGCTCGCTCACCGTGCTGGCGCTGCTGGCCGGAGCGGCAGCCTTGGTCGCCGCTTTCCATATTCTGGGACGGCTGCTGGCGCACTTCTCGCACGTGCTCTGGCCGCTCGCCGCCGCCGGCGTCCTAGCCCTGATCCTGCGGCCGGTGGTTTCGGGCCTGGAACATCGATTGCACGGGCGGCGCCTTACGGCGGTCGTGGTGCTCTACGGCGCCTTCACTCTCGCGGCCGGGGCAGTCTTTTTCGTGCTCACGCCGCCGTTGGTCACCCAGCTCATCGACCTCGTCGCCTACTTGCCGACGCTCTGGCAACGCGCGGCGGAATTCATCGGCACACACTACCCCGCGTGGGTCGCCGTGCTGCAGGAACAACTGGCGCGGCCGGCGGTGCGCCAGATCGCGGAGGGCGCGGCGCCGGAGGCCAAGGCGCTCATGGCCCAGGCGGTGCCATCCGTGCGGGCCGCGCTGCAGGCTCTCGCCGGAACCGCCGCGTTCTTCACCCATCTCGCCCTGGTGCCGGTTTATCTGTTCTTCTTCCTGCTGGCGCGCGACCACCCGACCCGCGGTCTGGCGGCGCAGCTCACCTTCCTGAGCCCGTCGGTACGCGACGATGTCGTGTTTCTCGTCGATGAATTCATCGGTATCATCGAGGCCTTCTTCCGCGGACAACTGCTCATCGGGCTCTGCATGGGAGTGCTACTCGCCGCGGGCTTTTCGATGATTGGCCTGAAGTTCGGGCTCTTCGTCGGCCTTGCGCTCGGAATTCTCAATATCATCCCCTACCTCGGAACCATCGTAGGGCTTGGTTTCGCGCTACCGCTGGCATTTTTTCAGCCGGAGGGAGGATGGCAACTCGTGGCGTTGGTGCTCGGGGTAAAGGTCGCCGTTCAGGGTGTCGAGGCGTGGTTCCTCACCCCGCGGATCATGGGACGCCAAACGGGGCTCCACCCCGTTACGATCATCGTGGCCGTGTTCTTCTGGGGTACCGCGCTCGGCGGCGTACTCGGGATGCTCCTGGCGATTCCCCTGACCGCCTTCGTGGTCACGGCGTGGCGGCTCGCGAAGCGGAAGTATTTTCCGGCGCACGATGCCTGACCGGAGCACCCCGCCCTCCGAATGCGCCAATTGCGGCGCGGAAATCCCACCCCGCGCCCAGGCCTGCCCGGAATGCGGCGCCGACGAACGCACCGGCTGGAGGGAAACCTCAATCTACGACGGATTGGATCTGCCCGACGACGAACCGCAGCCGCCCGCGAAGCGTCCCCCCGGCCCCGGGGGCCTTCCTTGGCTTTGGTGGCTCACTGGCCTCGTCCTCCTGATCGCCTTCATCGCCCTACTGTCCCCCTTCCGCTGATCCCGCTCCCCCATGGGGGAGATTACTTTCCGGTGTAGCGTAGGCGGTAGACTTTGCCGCCGAGGTCGTCGCTGAACACGAGCGAGCCGTCGGGGGCTTGGGCCACATCCGCCGGGCGACCTAGGATCTCGGTGCCGTTCTTCAGGAAGTTCACGACCTTCTGCTCGCCGTACGGATGGCCGTCTTCGAACAGGATGCGCGAAAGGCAATAACCCACCTTGGCCGTGGCGTTCCAACCGCCCTTCTGGGCGACGAACGCATCGCCGTCGGCCCCGGGAATCTTCCCTCCCGAGTAGAACGCGAGCGAGTTGGCGGAGGAATGCGCCGGCAACAGCCACTCGGGAATACGCGCCTTGGCGGCGTGTTCCATCAGGCGCGGCTCGTTGATGAACTCGAGGTTCGGCTGGTTCTTCCCCACGAGCCACGGATGGCCGTAGAAGCCGCCCTCGACGTAGTGGTTGAGCTCAGCCGGCGGGTTGTGGTCGGTGATCGGCTGGCCGTGTTTGCGGTCGCCCTCGAGCTTCGCCGCCATGTTGTCGATATCGTGGTCGACGCCCCAGATTTCCTTGGTGCCGGGACGCACGGCGAGTTTCTCGGTGTTGCGGACGCCGCTCGCGAACAGGCGTTTGTCGGAACCATCGAGCGCGAAACTCCAGATCTTCTTCCGTTCCGACGCCTCGATCGGCTCGTTGGTCGCATTGGTCTGGTCGCCCACGTGCGTGTAAATGCGCCCGTCCTGGATCAAGAGCGCGCGCCACATATGGCCGCCGCGCGCACCGGTCGGCAACGCGTCCGGACCGATGACCTGAACCTCCTCGTCGGCTTGCCCGTCACCGTTGGTGTCACGCGCCTTGGAGATCGCGTTCAACTGGGCGAACCACAGCCAGCCGTCGTGCCACTGGACGCCCTGCAGGATCGTGTTGGCCTCCTTGCCGCGCACGAAATCAGTGCGGGTCTCGTAGACCCCGTCGCCGTCGCGATCGCGGCAGGCGACGATGCGGCCCTCCTTCGGGATGCTCACGTAGAGAGCGCCGTCCGGCCCGAACGCGAGAAACCGCGCGGTCTTCAGGCCCTCGACAGCCACGGAAAGCGCGAACCCGGGCCGCACCCACACCCCCGGCGGCACACCGATCACATTGACCGGCGGCGGCGGCGCGGCGCAGAACGCGGCGACCGGAAGAAGCAGGGCGAGGAGCGTGGGGTGGAGGCGCATGGTGATGGGGAGAGCGCATGTAGGTTTGCGCCGACTTGAAGCCGGGCACAAACCAAACCTCCGACCCCGCGCTTAATCGATCACGTAGACCTCAATCAGAGCCTGACCGATCGCACCGGCCTTGGCGCTGATCGTGGCGGTGTAAGCGCCGGCCGGCAGACGCACATCGAGGACGGCGTCACGCGAACCCCGCGTCAGGTCGAACGCACCCGCCCGGGAGAACACGCGGTCGGCGATGATGCCAGCTTCCACCGAAGACCAGTCGTCGTTCAAGTCGACGACCGAGCCGTCCGAGCGGCGCACAGTCAGCACCGGATCCACCATGGCGTCGGTCACGCCGAACACCGCCAGCGCGGGACCGATTCCGCGGATGAGGAGCCGCACCGGCTGGTCACCCGTGATGACAAAGCCGGCGGTCAATGTGGCGCCCCCCCGGCCGACGAGATTACGGCTCGAGATGTTGGTCAGCCGTGCGTCACCTTCGGTGCCGGCGTCGTAGACTTCCGTGAGCACTGTCGCGGGCACCGCGCCTCGATTGCGGCTGTGCGCACTGAAGGTTCCGGGCAACAAGGTCCGCAGCAGCGCGGCGTCCTTGGAACCGGCCGGCAAGGCAAACGCACCCACCCCCTGGGCCGTATTGGCCACGAGCGGACCGGCGACATCCTTCTCCCAGTCCTCGTTGGTCGCGAGGAGCGAACCGTTGTAGAGCAAAAGGTTCGTGTCGGCCACCGGTTGCTCCACGCCGAACACAGCGAGCGAGGGTCCGACCGCACGGTTGAGCAGCCGCAGGGACGAGGATCCGGAAACAGCGAAACCGGCGATCAGGACGTTGTCCGGCTCCACCGAGCCAAGAACCGAGAGGTTCACGATCCGCCCGGCGGCGGAATTTGCGAGCGACAGGGAAGCGACGGAGGAGCGGAGGAGCACGCTGCCATCGCTGACCTCGACATAGTAGGCGCCGACGCCGGTCGGACCGAACGCCGGAACGGCAAGCTGCGCGCCGGTACCGCCGGCAACCGCGCGGCCATCCTTGAACCACTGATAGGCGAGTCCGGAACGCGAAGCGCCTTCGGCGACGACACTCAACGCAGCGGTGGCATTGCGCGCGACCTGTTGCGACTGCGGCTGGGTGATGATGCGCAGGCTCGCGGAGGGCGCCGGGGCAACGAGCAGCTGATAGGTACGGGAAGCAGTCGGGGCCGAGACCGTCTTGGGCCAGCCGTCGTCGAGCCACTGGATCGAGGTGCCGGTGCCGGTCACCGCCACGGCGCTGGTCTGCCAAGGAGCAGACGCCGAGTCGCGATACTGTACCCAGTAGAGCATGCCCGAAGCAGTGGTGAATTCCACGTAAGTGCGGCCGCCGGCCTGCACGACGCGCCCGATCGCCTGCACCTGGCCTTGCGCGGAGCCGGCTTCAACCGCGGCCGTCTGCCGGATCGTGTACGCGGGCTGAGGGAACTCACGCACCGACGTGGAGAAATACTCCAACACAAAGTTGGCCACGGCTCCGGGGGCGATCGCGCCCGGCGGCTCAACGTA
>CAXRGI010000213.1:0-4075 GCA_964229935.1 Opitutales bacterium | reverse complement strand
GCTCGCCCTCGCCGCCCTCGCCGCCGGGGCCGACGGCCTCTTCATCGAGACGCATCCCGATCCCGACCGCGCGATCAGCGACGGTCCCAACATGATTCCCCTCGCTGAGCTGCCGGCACTCGTGCGCCGCTGCCTCGCGATATGGCGCGCGGCGCGCGCCTGAAAATTGCGCACAGGCTGGGAGAACCTGGAGGACGCGACGAAGGTCTTGGCCGGAATCGGTTCGCTGTAGCCGCGGTCGGCGACCGCGGGAATTTCTCATGGTGATTCCGAATCAGCCAATCCGGGCACAACCACGGATGGACGCGGATAAACACGGATTAGACGCCCCGCTTCTTGCACGTTTTGAGCCTTTTGGCGGCCACATCCGGGTATGGCCGCGAGGAGGCGCAGAAGACGCAGGGACCCTGCGGCCGGGACGGGGCCGGTTTGAAACCCCCGCCCGGTTCGCGGTGGAAGGTCCGGCGGGGAGACCGCTCAGAAACGACCGCTTAGGCCGACATTCAGGCGCGACCCGTACAACTCGCTCATCAGGATGTGGCGCTTCGTGACGTGCCACCAATCGGGCGAGTTGTTGAAGATGTTGATGTAGTCCAGATAGACCGTGAGCGCCGGCCGAAGGCGGAATTGGAGATTCAGATCGACCGTCGGATCGTCGAGCACCCGCGTCTGCGACACCGGCTGCGGGCTGTAGCCGGAAAGGTAGCCGCTCTTGAAGTGGTAGGTCAGGCGCGTCTCCAGGCGGCCCCACACGACCGCGCCGCCCACGTTCCAAGTCCGCGGCACGAAATTCGCCAGCTCGGTGGCCCCGCTGGCGTAGCTGCCTTCGGTCTGCAGCCCGGTGTAGTTGGCGAAGACGGAAGCGCGGTCAAACGGCTTCGGCAGGAAGCGCAGCTGCTGGCTGTAGCCCAGCTCGACGCCCTTCACGAAGGCCGAACCGAGATTGCTCGTCGTGGTGAGCTCGAAGTTTTCGTAGCGGCCGTTGAAGCCGTTGCCAGCCCCTCCACCGATCATCACCAGCGAGGTGGCGATGTAATTGGAGATGTCCTTGCGGAACAACCCGGCCGAAATCACCCCCGCGGGTTCGATGTAATATTCCGCCGAGAAGTCGTAATTGCGGGTGAACTGCGGCTTGAGTCCGGGATTGTTCTGGCTGACGCGCCCCAGCCCGCTTCCGTCCGTGAGATACGAAACCGTCGTGTTGGGCACGATGGCGCCGAGCAGCGGCCGCGCGCCGCTGGTCGAGTAGCTCGCGCGAAGCAGGAAGTTCGCGGTGGCGTTATAGCGGAGATGCAGGCTCGGGAACCATTTCTGGTAGCTCCGCTCGATCGTCACGGAGGTCTCCGTCGGATTGCGCGGATCGGCGTAGGCCCCGACTCCGCGCACCCCGGTGTGCTCAAACCTCGCCCCGCCGAGCAGGTTCAGCCGGCCGACATTAACCGTGGCCTGCGCGTAGGCGGCGGTGACGGCCTCCGAGATGGTTCGCGGAACCGCCTTGGTGCTCACCGTGGCCCCGGAGGCCGGCCAATACGCCGGGTTGGAGCGGTAGGACGCGTCCGCCAGGCGGTAGTCGAAGGTATCCCGCATCATCATGCGGTTGTTGAACACACTGTAGTTTTCCGAAGCCGGGGCGAGGAACTGCGCGATGTTGTCGTCGTTGGCGCCCGTGGCGGGGTGCCGCCCCTGCACGCCGTCCGCGCCCGTGTAGTTCCAGACCGGCCGGTAGGTGTTGATCCACCAGCGGTGCTGGTTGCGGTGCTCCGCCCCGGTCTTCAACGCGACCGTCAGGCCGCCGACCGGGATCCTTCGCAGGTAATCGGCCCTGATGTTGCCCATTTCCTCGCGGGTGATGTCCGGCTGCTCGAAACGCGAGGCGGTGTAATTACGGAAATCGCTGCCGACGCCGATGGCCGGTCCGTAGGTCTGGGAAAAAACGGGCCGGGTGCTGTCGCGCGAGGAGTCGTATCCCACGCCGACGCCCCCGGTCAGGGTCGGGCTGAATCCCCAGAAATTGTTGTCGTAGGAAGAGGGATTGAACGACGCGGCCACGACCAGACGCGCGTCACTCCAGTCCTTCCGCAACTCAAGCCCGCCCTTGTACTGGTGGGAGCGTTTAACCTCGTGGGCGGACCGGTTGAGCGCGGTCACATGAAGCAGCTCGTTGTAGGTGTCGGTGAACCCGGGGGCCACGCCGGCGGGCTGGTTGGTCGAGTCGCGCGGCACGGCCCCGGCCTCGATCTGCGCCCGGCTCACGCGCGAGTAGTCGGCGATCCGGTTGGTGGAGGTGAGGTTCCAGTCCACCCGGTCCATGTCCGCCGCGTAGTAGTTGAGCGCCGCGGTGAAACCGAGCCGCAGCGAGCGGTCGGGCCGGTACTCGAGTTTGCCCGAGAGGCCGGCGCGCACGCGGGTGTTCACGTCGTTCAATTGCCGGGCCTGCGTGCTGATGAGATTGTCCGCGTTCGGACGCGCCATCTGGATGCGGTCACGCGCGTTGGTCGTCTGGGAATAGGAGCCGGAAAAGGAGAAGCCGTACTGCCGATCAGCGCCGAAGGCATCCATGTAGGTCAGCGCGGCGGTGGGGCCGTACTTGCCAAGGTTGATCGGGGCCAGCTGCTGGCGCACCATCTTGCCATCGCGGTAGGTGTTCAGATTGATGCCCGCGCGGTAGGTCACCACACGCTGGCGGAAGTCGAAGGCCGACTTGGTGACCAGATTCACGGCGCCGCCGAGCGAATCGGCCGGCTGGTCCGGGGTGTTCCCCTTCGTGACCTCGATCTCCTTGATGAAGTCGGCGGGGATCTGGTCGATGAGCGCGGCGCGGTCGCCCTGCGGGGTGAAGCCCGCGATCGCGCCCGCCATGCGCGCGCCGTCGAGCGAGACGGAGTTGAGCTCGGGCGGGGCGCCGCGCAGCCCGATGCCGACGATGTCGCCGGCCTCCTTCGTGACCGCGACACCCGTGAGGTTCTGCAGGAAGTTGCCGATGTTGCCGTCGGCCACGTTGCCGTAGGCGTCCATCGACACCACGTTCATCACGTTCTCCGCCACGCGCTGGCGCGTGATGGCGGCGGCGTTGCCCTCGCGCTGCCCCGCCACCGTGAAGGCCTCGAGTTTGTACACGGCGGAGTCGAGGGCGACGGTCAGGCTGGCCGTGGCACCCGCGGTGACCTGCACCTCGGCCTCCTGCGGATCGAGGCCGGTGTAAAACACCCGCACGCGCTGGCGCCCGGCGGGAACGCGAGCGAGCGAGAATGAGCCGTCGCGTTGCGTGACCGTCGAAAGCTCCGATCCCAACACACGCACTTCGGCGCCGCCGAGGAAGTCGCCGGTCTTCGCGTTGCGGACGGTGCCGGCGATCTCGCCGGTGGCACCGGACTGGGCCGGCAGGCCGTTGGTCAGAGCGAGCGAGCCAAGCAGGCACGCGACGCGGAGTAAAAGGCCCGACAGGGCCGGGAGGTGGCGGGGGGTTCTCATGCGGGAAAAGCTCAGCGCGGGATCCGGCGGGGCAGGGTGGGGTCGGAAACCGCGCGCCCTGTTCGTCACAGCCGGCGCTGGTGCTGTCAACGGACGCCTTTTTTTTAGCGGCTTGCGGGAGGTTTTCGCGACCGCTTCGTGATCGGCGCTTGAGTCACGCGGGCCCGCCGTCGAGCCTCGCGCGCTCATGAGTGCCCCCTCTTCCCCCGCGCCCCGTGTCGTCAATGCCGTGAAGGAAAAAATGCGCCGCGGGGAGGCGGTCGTCGGCATGATGGTGTGGTCGGGCAACGTGGAAACCGCCGCGCTCGGGGCGCAGCTGGGCTTCGATTTCCTCTGGGTGGAAATGGAGCACTCGCCGGTCTCGCACGAGACGCTGCGCCAGATCGTGCTCGCGACGCGCGGCCTGCCCGCCGTCCCGTTCGCCCGCCCGGCGGTGAACGAGCTTTGGACGATCAAGCGGTTCCTCGACATGGGCGTGCTCGGCATCATCACGCCCTTCACCCGCACGCCGGAGGACGCGCGCCGCCTCGCCGACGGCTGCCGCTACCCGCCGCGGGGATTGCGGGGCTGTGGTTCCGACCTCGCCGCGATCCGCTGGCAGGCC
>CAXRGI010000212.1:0-2333 GCA_964229935.1 Opitutales bacterium | reverse complement strand
GGTCAGGAGTCCCAGCGGGTCAACCAGGACACGCCGGGCTGGTTCGATGCAGCCAGCCGCTTCCAGGACGGCCGCTACGGCGCATTCGCCGTCTGGAATCCGCGCACGCAGGCCCTGCGCAGCGCCCCGGCCGAGCGCGCCGCCAGCGCCGAGACCTGGAACATCTACCGCCGTCGCGCCGAGAAGCAGCTCGGTTACTACCTCGGACTCCAATCCGAGTTCCTGGACGGCCGCGTGCGCACGATCGTCGGCGCCCGCCGCAGCGAGTACTCCCGCGTGAGCTACTACGAGCGGACCGTGACCAATCCTGAGATCGCCACGCCCACCACGAGCAAGACCACCCCGCTTTACGGCGCGCTGGTCAAACTCACGCCCCAGCTCTCCGCGTTCGCGATGTTCTCGGAATCCCTCGAGCCGCAGCTCGGCGCCGACGCTGACGGCCGCGGCCTCTCGCCGGTCTCCGGCCAGGGATACGACATCGGCCTGAAGAGCGCGCTGCTCGAGGGCCGGCTGGCCGGTTCGGTCTCCTTCTACGGGGTGAAGCGCGAGAACATCGCTTCGCGCGACAGCGCCCGCGAGGTCGCCAGCGCCCGCCAGCCGTGGTTCATCTACGGCGACGCCGAGGAGTCCCAGGGCATCGAGGTGGACATGTCCTACAACCCGCGCGCCAACTGGCAGATCCTCGTGAGTTACTCGCACATGACCAAGGCGGAGACGGTGGCCTCGACGGTGCCGGCCCGCGTCGGCCTGCCGCTGGCCGCGGTGCCGAAGGACGTGCTCCAGCTGTGGACCAAGTATGACTTCCGCACGGGACCACTCGCGGGCTGGTCCGTCGGCGGCGGCCTGCGCGACAGCTCCTCGGCGCGCTTCGCGGCCGACCCGAACGTCACCGCCACGATGCCGGCCTACACGACCGTCGACCTGTTGCTGCAGTACCGCTTCAAGCTCGCCGGAAAGGATTCACGGGTGCAGCTGAACGTGAAGAACCTCGCCGACCGCGAGTACCGGGAGAGCGGCTTCGCCGCCTTCGGCGATCCGCGGAATGTGGTTCTGTCGCTGAGCACCAAGTTCTGACCGGGCTCCGCGCGCCGCCCCGCGGGCGGCGCGCCCTGGATCGGAAAACAAAGGCCCCGCGCGCGGTTGCGAGCGGGGCCTTTTTTGCGGACCGGCGTGGGACGTCAGCTCTTGTCGAGCTTGCCGCCCGCCTTCCTCCAACCGTCGATCCCGCGGGAGTAGTGCTTCACGTTGGTGTAGCCCAGCTCCATCGCGGCGGTGGCGGCCGACAGATAGGCGCTGCAGTACTCGTTGCCGCAGTACGCGACGATCAGGGCGCCCTTGTCCTTGGGGAGCATCGAGGCGAGCTTCGCCTTGGCGGAGGCGTAATCGATCGCGCCGGGGATGCGGCCTTCCTTGAAGGACTCGGTGCCGTTGGCGTCGAGGAGGGTCACAGCCTTGGCGGCCACGGCTTTCTGGAGGTCGCCATGGGAGATGTCCGGAACCTTGGAGGACTTGGCGAACGCCGCGCCGGCGAGGCCGAGGGAGAGGAGGAGGACGGTGAGGAGTTTCATCGCGAAAACAGGTAGGGCCCTCCCGCGCTTTCGCAAGCGACCCGCCACCCCGGCGGTTGCACCCGCGCGGGATCGCGGTTTCGTCGGAACCGTAGCCCCGCATGCGCCACCTGCTCTTCGTCTGCTCCGGCAACTTCTACCGGTCCCGGTTCGCGGAGGCGGTGTTCAACTTCCACGCCGCCCGGCTCGACGCCCCCTGCCGGGCTTTCTCGCGCGGGCTCGCGACCCATCTCGTCGCCGGCGCCGGCAACCTGTCGCCCCACACCCGCGAGGCGCTCGGGTCGCGCGGCATCCCGCTGCACCACACCGGTCCGGCGCCCGTGCCCCTCTCGCGCGCCGACCTCGACCGCGCGCTCCGGGTCATCGCCCTCAAGGAGGAGGAGCACCGGCCGCTCATGCGGGTGCAGTTCCCGGACTGGGAACAACGGGTGGACTACTGGACGATCCACGACATCGACGCCGCCACACCCGCGGACGCGCTGCCCGGCCTGGAGCGCCGCGTGCTCGAGCTGCTCCAAGAGATTCGCGCGGCCGGCTAACCTCGCCGGCCCCGTTGCGTCGAACCCTCGCCTGACTTTCCTCCCGGCCACTCCCGCGTGAAGATCACCGCCGCCATCCTTCTACTCCTGCTCGCGGCCCTCGCCCGCGGGAACGCCCCGGCCGCGGAACCCCCGCCCTTCACCGCGCGCGGGCGCGCGCAGGGCTACCGCGACGGCGGGGTGATCGCCAAACCACGGGCCGCCCCGCGCGCCGGCACCGACGCCG
>CAXRGI010000211.1:0-8606 GCA_964229935.1 Opitutales bacterium | reverse complement strand
GACGTTCGCGGCGCGCGACCTCGGGGTGAAGATGCTCACGCTTTACGCGTTTTCGGTCGAGAACCGCAACCGCCCGCAGGACGAGGTGGGGGCCCTGATGGGCCTGCTGGAGTTCTACCTGCGCAAGGAGCTCGAGACCTTTGTGCGCGACCGCGTGCGGCTGCGCACCATCGGGCGCACCGACGACCTGCCCGCAGGCGTGCAAAGGCTCCTGCGCGAGACGGTGAAGGCGACCGAGAAGTTCGACGACTACACCCTCGTCCTCGCCCTGAACTACGGCTCCCGCACGGAAGTGCAGGATGCGGTCGGTGCCTATGCCTCCGCGGTGGCCGCCGGGCGCGAGCCGCCGGGTGCTCCGGCTTGGGACCGGTTTCAAAAGTACCTCTACACTTCCGATATGCCGGATCCGGATCTGGTGATCCGCACCTCGGGAGAAACGCGGATGAGCAACTTCCTCCTCCTGCAGGCAGCCTACGCCGAGTGGTACTTCACGCCGGTCCTGTGGCCCGACTTCACGCGCGAGGACCTCGCGACTGCGATCGCCGATTACCACCGCCGGGAACGCCGCTTCGGGCGGACGAGCGACCAGGTGAAGCCGGTCGGAAACCCCTGATCCCCGACCATGGGTAAGCGCATCCTTAGTACCTTTCTGCTCTGGTCGTTAGTCGGCGCCGTGGTCTGGTTTTTCCGCACACCGGGCGCGCTGGTGCTCGTGACGCTTATCTCCGTGCTCACGCTAAGGGAGTTTTACGCGCTGATGCGCGGCGCGGGCTATGACCCGTTCGACAAGTTCGGCATGGTGATCGGGGCCGCCCTCACGCTGGCTCCTTGGCTGAGGGCCGATTTCGGTTTCGAACCCGGGGTGCTGCTGCCGCTGGCCGTGGTGGTTTTCGCGATTCGGCTGCTGGGTGAGCGCACCCCCGAAACGCGCGTCGAGGCCCTGGCCTCGTCGGTCTTTGGCGTCGTCTACGTGCCGCTCATGCTCTCCTACATGGTCGCGATCATCACGCCACTGCCAGGTGACACGATCTCCGCGAACGGTCGGCTGCTCCTCGCCTTGTGGCTGGTGGCGGTGGCGAAGTTCTGCGACGTGGGCGCGTTGCTGACCGGGCTCGCGATCGGCCGGCATCAGATGTCACCCCAGATCAGCCCCAAGAAAACCTGGGAAGGCGCGGCCGGCGGACTTTTGACCTCGATGGGAGTCGGCGCCGGATTCGCGTGGCTCGCCCGCGACGCTTTTCCTCCGTTCCTCACCCCTGGCTTCGCCGCCCTGATCGCATTGCCGGTCGGGGCGCTCGGAATCGTGGCCGATCTCGTGGAGTCGATCATCAAACGCCGCGCCAATTCCAAGGACTCGGGGGCGACGATCCCCGGGATCGGCGGCATGTTCGACCTGAGCGACAGCATCATCCTCGTCGCACCCGTCGGCTACCTGCTCTTCCGGCTGCCCTGAACGCGCCGGATTCGCGGCGCGCATCGTTGTCCTTGCCCGGGCGGGCGGAATCCGCGAACCAGAAGGTTCGCGATGGCCTCCTCCGCCTCCTCTCAGCGCAAACGCGTCGTCCTGCTCGGCGCCACCGGCTCCATCGGGGAGAACACCCTGCGCGTGATCGCCGCCCACCGCGACCGGCTTGAGCTCGTGGGCATCGCCGCGCGGGGCAATTGGCCGCGGCTCGCCGCCATCGCGGGGGAATTCGGCGTACGTCACGTGGGGATTTTCGACGAAAAAGCCTTCGCCGCCGCCCGCGCCGAAACGAACGCTTTTCCACCGGGCACGCGGATCGTCGGTGGCCTCGAGGGCCTGAACGAACTCGCCCGGCTGCCCGAGGCTGACCTCGTGCTCGTCGCCGTGGTGGGCACAACCGGCCTCGAGCCCGCCCTGACGGCGCTGGCGGCCGGCAAGGACCTTGCGCTCGCCTCGAAGGAAATCCTCGTGCTGGCCGGGAAATTCGTGATCGCTGCCGCCCGTCAGCACGGCCGGCGACTCCTGCCCGTCGACAGCGAGCACAACGCCGTCTTCCAGTGCCTTGAGGGTCATCCGCAGGCGGGCGTGCGGCGCATCGTCCTCACCGCCAGCGGCGGCGCCTTCCGCGACTGGCCCGTCGAGCGTCTTGCGGCGGTCACACCCGCCGACGCCATCCGCCACCCGAACTGGTCGATGGGACCCAAGATCACCGTCGACTCCGCCACACTCGCCAACAAAGGCCTCGAATTGATCGAGGCCCAATGCCTCTTCGGGCTGCGCCCGGAGCAGTGCGACGCCGTTCTGCACCCGCAGAGCATCGTCCATTGCCTGGTGGAGTTCGCCGACGGCGCGATGCTCGCCCAATTGTGCCCTCCCTCGATGACGTTCCCGATCCAGCACGCGCTGCTGTACCCGGAACGCGCGCCGGGAGTGGAGGGCGCGCTCGATCTCAACCGCTTGCTCAACCTCGAGTTCAGACCGGTGGACGAAGGCCGTTTCCCGATGCTTCGTCTCGCCCGCGAGGTCATGCGCGCCGGCGGAGTGGCGCCCGCCGCCTACAATGCCGCCAACGAGGTGGCCGTCGCCGAATTCCTGGGCGGCCGGCTGCCGTTCCTTGCGATTCCGCACGTGGTCGAGCAGGTTCTCATCCGCATCAAAAACTTCGAACCAGGCGATCTCTCCTCCGTGCTCGCGCTCGACCAAGAGGCCCGTCGCCTCGCCGCCGGGCAGGCCGTGGCTCTCGCCATCCGTTGACCTCCACGTTCCGTGGCATCCGATCTCCTCCCCTCGCTGCTTTCCAATCTTTGGTCGATCCTCCTCGTCGCGCTGTTCTTCGGCGGCTCGATCTTCGTGCATGAGCTCGGGCACTTCCTCGCCGCCCGTCGCCGTGGGGTGCTCGTGGAAAGGTTTTCCATCGGGTTCGGACCAGCCATCTGCTCCTGGCGGGGCAAGGACGGTGTCGAGTACCGCCTGGCCTGGTTTCCCTTGGGCGGCTACGTCCTCCTGCCGCAGCTCGCGGACCTCGGAGCCGCCGAGGGTGAAAGCAAGGCGGACGTCTCCCGCCTCCCCCCGATCAGCTACGGCACCAAGATGCTGGTCTTTGCCGCCGGCGCCGCTTTCAACATGCTTTTCGCCTTTGCCCTCGCCTGCGTGGTTTGGGCGCTGGGACAACCGGTCAGCAGCGACATGGCGTCGACCCGCATCGGCTATGTCGCTCCGACGCTGGAACTGCCGGATGGCCAGCGGGTGACCAGTCCGGCCGCGGCGGCCGGGCTTCGGGTCGGGGATGTCATTCAAAGGGTCGACGGCGCCTCCGTGCGGGCCTGGGGAGACATCCAGAACTCACTCGTGCTGGGCTCCGGCCGCGCCGCCAACGGCGACCCCGAGGTTGTCATCGATCTCGAGCGCGACGGGCGGCCCCTGCAGGTTAAGCTGACGCCGAGGCTGGCCGGGGACGAGAAGGTGCGCCGCGTCGGCATCGGCCCCGGTTTCGAGCTGATCGTTCAAGCCGTGGCGGCGGACTCGCCGGCCGCCCGCGCCGGCTTCCAGAGCGGCGATGAGATTCTGACCCTCGACGGCGCGCCGATGATCAACGATTCCGCTTTCCGCCTTGCGCTGGAGGCCTCGTCCGGCCGGGAGACCCGCGCGACCGTGCGGCGCGCCGGCGAAACGCGCGAACTCGCCCTTGCGCCGCGGGGACCGGAGAAATCCGCGCCCTTCATCGGACTCACGCTGCGGACGGGTTTCCAGATCGCCCACGTCTCCCCTTTCACGCAGCTCGCCGACGTCGCGCGCTGGACCGTGCGCACGCTCCGCAGCCTCGTCAGCCCGCATTCCGACATCGGCCTCGACAAGATGTCCGGCCCGGTCGGCATCGCCCGCATCCTGCACAGCGCCGCCGAGGTGGGCATCCTGGCGGTGCTGATGATCACCATTCTGCTCAACGTGAACCTGGCCATTTTCAACCTGTTGCCCCTGCCGGTGCTCGACGGCGGCCAGATGGTGTTCGCCACGATCGCGCGCCTGCGCGGGCGTCCCCTCCCGAACGAAGTCATCGCCACCGCGCAGAGCGTCTTCTTCGTCCTGCTCCTCTCGATGATCGCCTACGTCACTGTTTTCTCGGATGTCCCCCGCATCATGCGCGAGTACCGGACGGACCGCGCCGCCGAGCAAAAGGGGGCGCCCGCCAAATGAAGCCCCCGGCGTCCTACTGCACCTCGCGGTTTCAAACCGTCCGCCGGCCCACCCGCGAGGTGAAGGTCGGCGCCGTGGGTGTCGGCGGCACCCAGCCGATCCGCGTGCAGTCCATGACGACGAGTGACACGCAGGACGTCGCCGCCACGGTGCGCCAGTCGATCGCCCTCGCCGAAGTTGGCTGCGAGATCGTGCGCATCACGGCGCCGAACGTCGCGGCGGCCCGCTGCCTGCGCGACATCCGGCGCGAACTCACGGCCGCGGGCTTCGGCCACGTGCCGCTGGTGTCCGACATCCACTTTCTGCCCGCCGCCGCCATGGAGGCGGTCGAGCACGTCGAGAAGGTGCGGATCAATCCCGGCAATTACGCCGACAAGAAGAAATTCGCGGTGCGGGAGTACTCGGACTCCGACTACGAGGTCGAGCTGCAGCGTCTCCACGACTCCTTCTCCCCGCTGGTGAAACGCTGCCGCGAACTCGGCCGCGCCCTGCGGATCGGGACCAACCACGGATCGCTGAGCGACCGCATCATGAACCGCTACGGCGACACGCCGCTCGGCATGGTCGAGAGCGCGCTCGAGTTCCTGCGCATCGCCGAGGCGCACTCGTTCCGGGACATCATCCTTTCGATGAAGTCGTCCAACCCGAAGGTCATGATCCAAGCCTACCGGCTCCTGGTGCAACGGATGGCCGAGGAGGACATGCACTACCCGCTGCATCTCGGCGTGACCGAGGCCGGGGACGGCGAGGATGGACGCATCAAGAGCGCGATCGGCATCGGCTCGCTGCTGCTCGACGGCCTGGGGGATACCATCCGCGTCTCGCTCACCGAGGACAGCGTGTACGAGATTCCTGTGGCGCGCGCGATCGCCGACAAGGCGATGAGCCGCTGGCGCGGTCAGAGCGGTCTCGCGACGCCGCCCGACGCGATCGACCCTTTCAGCTTCAGCCGCCGGGTTTCCACGCCGTTGGAATTAAGCGCCCGCTGCCGAGCAGGAGCGGACCAGCCGCCTCGCGTGATCGTCCGCGTGGCTTCGGCGTCCGGGCTACCCGCGGCCGCCGCCGCCCTTGGGGCGGCACGCCTCGCCGACACCCCGGCCGAGGGTCTGCTGGTGCCCGTCGCCACGCCCGGCGACCTCGCGGAACTCTGCGCGACCGCGGCACGCACCGGCCTGCCGGCCGACTTCCTCGTCCTCGAAACGGCTCCGGCTCTCACCCCGGACATCCTGCAGCCGCTGCTCGCGCTCACGCGGGGGAAAATCGTGATCCTGCGTCGGTTCACGGGCGCGGAGGTGGAAACGCTGGCCACCTTCACCGATCTCGCCGCGCGCCACGGCCACTTTGTCGCCTGCGAGGCGGAGGCGGAAGATATTCCAAACCTTTCCCCGGTCATCGCGGGCCCCGACGGCGCACGCCTCTGGTTCACCCTCGGCGCACCCGCGGGCGAGGGCGACGACGCGCATCCAACCGGGCGCTACCGCCGTTTGGTGGAGGCGCTCCGCATCGCGGGAAGCCGCGCCCCGATCTGGATCCGCAACACCGCAGGCACCGCGGTGCGCCACGAGTCGTCGTTCCTGTCCCGCCTGCTCGAGGCGTCTTTCCTCACGGGCACCTTGCTTTGCGACGGCGTGGGCGACGTGGTGAGCATCGAGACCGAGGCGGATCCCGTCAGGGCGACCCGCCTCGCCTACAATGTCCTGCAGGGCGCGGGCGCGCGCATCTCGAAGACCGAGTTCGTGGCGTGCCCCAGCTGCGGACGTACCCTCTTCGACCTGCAGACCACCACACAACGGATCCGCGCCCAGACCGGCCACCTCAAGGGCGTGAAGATCGCGATCATGGGCTGCATCGTGAACGGCCCGGGCGAAATGGCCGACGCCGACTTCGGCTACGTCGGCGGCGCGCCGGGGAAGATCAACCTCTACGTCGGCAAGACTTGCGTGCAGTACAACATCCCGCAGGCCGAGGCCGACGCGCGGCTGGTCGCTCTGATCCGCGAGCACGGCAAGTGGGTGGAACCGACGCCCGCCGCGCAGTGAGCCTTCCGCGCGTATCCGGCGACGCGATTCGGAGAGTGTATCGGGGATAACATGACGTAGGGATCAGGCTTCCAAAGCCTATTCCGTAAATTCAGCGTGAGTCTAAGATCGTCGGGCACGAATCGGCGATGAACGCCCGACTTCCACGATTCGAGGCAACAAAAAAACCCGCGAAACTTATGCCCAGCGCGGTGTGAACAAGTTGTCGGGAAGTTCACCTTGAAACGATTTTTTGGTTCACAGTTATTCCGTCCTTCGCCAGTTCTTCCGGCCCGTTCGTTCGTTCCTTCCCATGTCCTCGAGCTCACCTTTGCGGTAGCTGCAGTGATTTCCCCGGTTAGCAATTAGCCATCAACATCTTATGATTTTCCCGTCGGCCCTTGGTCCGCGGTTGGTGGCTCTCCACGAATTTTATCACGGCAGTCAGCTAAAGGTTGGTCCCGGGCGGCATGCTGGGAGCGCATCGACGGCGCCGTGTGAATAAATCCGCACCCAAACGACCCTCCATGCCTTCCGCCGTCCTCCCCTCCAGTCTCTGGGAGACCGTGAAGTGCGACTTCAAGTCGCTCTTCCCGGAGGACGTGTTCCAGATGTGGTTCGAGCCGGTGGTGTGCCTGGAGTCGACCGCCGACACGATCACCCTCGGGGTCCAAAACGACTTCGCGGCGATCTGGATCCACGATAATTACCTCGATCTGATCTCGCAGCGCCTGCGGCTCACCGCCGGCCGCATGGTCAACGTGCGCCTGCGCAAGATGGACGCCGCCGGCGGCCAGCCGGCCGCGGCGAACCGCAATCACTCGCGCTCCGAGCCGCCGGCCGCCAAGCCGCGCGCCGCTGCGGCCAAGCGCACCGCGCGCTCCGATGACCGCGGGGCGCCGACGGGCTCGCTCAACCCGCGCAACACCTTCGAGACCTTCGTCGTCGGTTCCAACAACCAGATGGCGCACGCCGCGGCTCTCGCCGTCGCGCAGGCCCCCGGCCAGGCCTACAACCCGCTCTTCCTCTACGGCGACACCGGACTCGGCAAGACGCACCTCATGCACGCGATCGGCCACGCCGTGCTGCGCTCCAACCCCGACGCCCGCGTAGCGTACCTCTCGACCGAGAAGTTCACCAACGAGTTCATTCAGGCCCTGCAGGAGAACGCCCTCACGCGCTTCCGCCAGCGCTATCGGAGCGTCGACATCTTGCTCATTGACGACGTGCAGTTCCTCACCGGCAAGGAGCGCATCCAGGAAGAGTTCTTCCACACGTTCAACGACCTGTTCGAATCCGGGAAACAGATCGTCCTCACCAGCGACCGTCGCGCCAGCGAGATCCAGAAGCTGGAATCACGGCTCGTCTCGCGTTTTGAGTGGGGCCTGCCCGCCGACATCCAGGCACCCGACCTTGAGACCCGCTTCGCCATTCTCCGCGCCAAGGCCCAGCAGCTCAATTGCACGCTGCCCGAGCCCATCCTCGGCTTCATCGCCCAGCACATCACGCGCAACATCCGCCGGCTCGAGGGCGCGCTCCTCAAGGTCTCCAGCTACTCCGCCCTCACCAACAAGCCGATCGACCTGCCCACCGCCGAGCGTCTCCTGCACGACGTGCTCATGGAGCAGGCCCAGAACGTCCTCACGATCGAGACGATCCAGAAGCGCGTGGCCGACCATTTCCAGATCCGCCACAGCGACATGACCAGCAAGCGGCGGCCCAACAACATCGCCATCCCCCGCCAGATCGCGATGTACCTCGCCCGCACGCTTACCCGCCACTCACTGCAGGACATCGGCGACGCCTTCGGTGGCCGCGACCACGGCACCGTGATCCACGCCTGCAAGGCGGTGGACAACATGATGGAACAGGACGCCACCACCCGCGGCAGCGTCGAGTTCCTCAAGTCCCAGCTCTCACGCTGATCGCGTCCGCGGTCCGCCGCGCGCTTGCCAGCCGCTGCCTCAGCGGCGAACTTCCGGCTTTCGTACGATTCTCCCATGACCCTCACGCCTGAGCAGAAGAAGACCGTGTCCGAGTGGGTCGCCGCCGGCGAAGGCCTCTCGGCGATCCAGAACAAGCTGCGCGACCAATTCCAGGTCTCGATGACTTACCGCGACGTGCGCTTCCTCGTCGACGACCTCAACCTCGACCTCAAGGACGCCGCGCCCAAGGTCGACACGACCGACGTCACCAAGGCACCACCCGCCCCTGCCGCGAAGCCCGCCGCCGCGCCGGAAAAGAAAGGATTCTTCGACAAGGCCAAGGAGAAGCTCGGTCTCGCCAAGGACGAGCCTGCCGTCGAGGAGCCCGGCATGGACGACGGCGAATTACCGCCCGAGGACCTTGAGGACGCCCTGCCCGCCGGCGGGGTCACGGTTTCCGTCGACAAGGTCACCCTGATTCCCGGAGCGGTCGCCAGCGGCACC
>CAXRGI010000210.1:0-37930 GCA_964229935.1 Opitutales bacterium | reverse complement strand
GGGAAAGTGGCGCACCCGTAGGGAGTCGAACCCCAAACCTTCTGATCCGTAGTCAGATGCTCTATCCAATTGAGCTACGGGTGCGTGAAGGAGCGCAGAACAAGGAGTGATCCCGCGGCGGGCGCAAGCGAGAATTTGGCGTCGCTGCTTCGCGGCGTCGATCAGCGGAAGGCGGGCGAAATTTACGCGTTCAAGGCGCGGGTGGATCCTGACCGGACCGGGAGGCGACGCGGGGTGGCGCGCGCGGAGTTTCCGTTTGACGGTGCCGGCGACGCTCGCGACGGTCACCGAATGGTTGAGAGCACCGAATACGATCTCGTGGTCATTGGCGGAGGTCCCGCGGGTTACGCGGGCGCGATCCGCGCCGGGCAACTCGGCAAGAAGGTCGCCTGCATCGAGTTGGAGCGCGCCGGCGGGACGTGCCTGAACTGGGGCTGCATCCCGACCAAGGCGCTGCTGAAGAGCGCGGAACTCTACCGTTCCTTCCAGAAGGCGGAGGCGTTCGGCCTAGAGGCGAAAGGGCTCGGCTTCGACTTCCGCAAGGTCATGGACCGGTCGCGCACGGTCGCGGGCCAGATGGCCAAGGGTGTCGAGTTTCTGTTCAGGAAGAACAAGGTGGATTACATCGTGGGCCGGGCGCAGGTCACGGTGCCGGGCATGGTCGAGATCACCGATGGCCCCCAGAAGGGAAAATTCCTGCGGACGAAAAACGTCCTGCTCGCGACCGGCTGCAAGCCGCGCCGGTTGCCCGACGTGCCCGTCGATGGCGCTCGGGTGATGACCTCACGCGAGGCGCTCGAGCCGCGGGCGACCGCGCCCAAGTCGATCGTGATCATGGGCGCCGGCGCGATCGGCGTGGAGTTCGCCTATTTTTTCAACGCCTTCGGCTCGAAGGTCACGCTGGTGGAGATGCTGCCGCAGATCGTGCCCGTGGAGGACGAGGAGGTCGCCAAAGCCCTGCAGCGATCCTTCGAGAAATCCGGCATCGCCGTGCACACCGGCACCAAGGTGGAGAATATCCGCGTTGGTAAGAACAAGGTGGAGCTTAGCCTGGTCAAGACGGGCGAGGCCAACTCCACGGAGGTCGAGGCCGAGTGCCTGCTGCTGGCCATCGGGGTAACCCCTAATCTCGACGGTGCATTGTCCGCCAAGGTCCCGGTGGCGCTCGAGCGCGGCTACGTGAAGGTCGACGATAATTACCAGACGAGCGCCAAGGGAATCTTCGCGGCCGGCGACATCATCGGCCCGCCGTGGCTCGCCCACGTGGCGACTTACGAGGCGGTGAACGCGGTCAACGCCATGTTCGGCCACGCGCACGGGGGCCGGGTGAAGATCTTCCCCGGTTGCACCTATTGCCAGCCGCAGATCGCGAGCACCGGGTTGACGGAGAAGGCCTGCAAGGAGAAGGGCCTGGCCTACAAGGTGGGCAAGTTCCCGTTCACCGCGTCCGGCAAGGCGGTCGCGGCGGGCGATTCCGAGGGCTTCGTCAAGGTTATCACCGACGCGAAGACGGGGGAGATCCTCGGGGTCCACATCCTGGGCAACGAGGCTCCCGAGTTGATCGCCGAGTATGTCCTCGCGATGAACATGGAAGGCACCGCCGAGGAGGTGCACCGGGCGATCCACGCGCACCCGACTCTCAGCGAGGCATTGATGGAGGCGGCGGCCGCCACCTCCGGCGAGGCCATTCACATCTGACCGGCCGCGTTGGTCGGAATCACTTCTTCCTTCGGCGGAACGGCGCGCTGCTTCCGCCGGGGCCGGGCAGAGCGCCCTCGGCCGCGAGCTCCTTGATCAAGGTGGTGAGGAACGGGATGAGCTGCTTTTTGCGGCTCACCACGCCCGGCAAGTCGAAGATCTCGTCCTGTTCGACGTGAGGGTAACGGATGCGACTGATGAAAGTCGGATCCCCCTTCACCAGCAGGAGCGAGTTCTGGGTGTTGATGTCGGTCACCAGCAGGCAGGCGAAGGCGAGCTTCTCCGCTTCCCGCAGCTCCTCGACCGCGCGCGCGATCGGCTTCGCCTGGGCCTGGAAATTGCCGAAGCCGAGTTCCTCCACTTGGGAAACGGCGAACCGCACGCCCTCCTCGTCGTAAATCTTGAAGTCCGAGCGCACGATACGCTCCGGCGGATTGGCGAGGATCACCGAGCCCGAGTTGAAGATCTCCTCCGCCAAACGCTTGGAGTCCACCCCGGCAATCTCCGCGAGCCACGCCAACAGGATGGCGTCCTTGCCCGTCGTGGTCGGACCGTTGAGGTGCAGGGTGTCGGAAATCAAACCCGACATCAGGATGCCGGCGACTTCGGGCGTTGGCTGCAGATTTTCGCGGCGGAAGAGGTCGGCCACGATGGTGCAGGTCGAGCCGACCGGCTCGTTGATGAAGAGGATCGGCTGCGCGGTGTGGAGCGCCCCGAGACGGTGGTGGTCGATGATCTCGCAGATCGTGACTTCGTCGGCCCCCGGCACCGCCTGCGTGAGTTCGTTGTGGTCCACCAACACGAGGCGGGTCCGCACCGGCTTGAAGATGTCGCTCTTGCTGAGAATGCCGGTCAGCGCGCCGTCATCGTTGGTCACGAGCAGGGCGTGGGTCGATACACTGAAACGCTTGCGTGCCTCGGCGATGCGAGCGTCGCCGTCGACCGTATCGAAATCCCGCGCAATGACCCGCTCCAGGTTCGAGGCGGTGCGCACCACCCACGCCGTCGTGGCGGAGTCGTAGGGGCTGATGATGATGCTGACCTCGCGGGCGGCGGCCTCGGCGGCGATCTCGGGAGAGACCTCTAGGCCGCTGGTGATAACCAGCGCGCGGATGCCCAGCTCGATCGCGCGGCGCTGCACGTCCCGGCGGTCGCCGACGATGATGATGGACTGCGCGGCGGGGATGTTCTCGCGCACTGAGATGCTCCAGAAGGAGCGGATGTCCATCGTGCCGAGACGCACGAAGAGATCCTCGACCCGGTCCTCGTGGAACAGGGCGAGGGGACGGCCCTTGAGGGCGCGGGCGATGGCCGCCAGCGAGGTGTGGACCTGCCGCATGAGCCGGGGCTCCGAAACACGCGGAATAAAGACGCCGCCGAGATGGGCCAGGGATACGGTCCCGACGGGTTTACGGCGACGGGTGGTGACTGGCAGCAGGCGGACGCCGTGGCGGTCAATCAACTCGAGGGCCTCGGCACAGGTTGCGTCCTCCTGCACGGAAATGACGTCGGGCGTCATGAGGTCGCGCACCCGGGGGGACACGTCGCTGAGATAATGCGGGAGCGGTTGCCGGAAGCGCGCCAGGATGGTGTCGATGCGGGCGTTGGAGTTCCCGCAGCGGGCGGCCACGTAACCCTTTTCTCCCTTGGCCTCCTTGAAGGCGGCGTACCCGATGGCCGAGCATATCGCGTCCGCGTCGGGATTGCGGTGTCCGACCACATAGGTCGGAACCGGAGCGGCAGGCGCGGGAACGCGGACGGATACTTCCGGACGGTCGGGAGTCATGAAAAAGGGGCGGAAAGTGAACCTGTTTCCCCTGCGGGGAAAGCGGGAAAAGAAAAAACCCGGCCGGAAGCCGGCCGGGTTTCGGGGAAAACCGGAGGAGTGCTCAGGGCCCGCGCTGGGCGAGGGTGCCGTTGGCGGTGCCGATCATGCCGCCGGCGCCGGAGCTCGGGGGCAGTCCGTAGATGCGGCCGCTGAGGTTGGTGTTCGCGGTGTTGAACGGGATCGCCTGCAGAATGTTGGTCGGGCGGGTGGTGCTCGTGCTGTTCGGGTTGTTGGAATAGAACGGCGAGTTGGTGCTCACGTTCGGGTAGAATGCCACGGAGCCGCCGAGGAAAGCGATGTAGCCACCGGTGTCCTTGTACACACCCGACGTGGCGCTCCAAAGGCCGTTGGTCTGGAGGCCGCGGGTGTAGATGACCGGGGTGGTGGGCGTGTCGCCCATCTTGACGCCGCCGACGAACTCCCAGGACAGCGAGCGGCCGGTGGTGAAGCTGGTGTGCAGCGTATTACGCTGGGCGGACGGATTGATGAGGAACTGGGGATAGGTGCCGTTGAAGGCGGGGTCGTTCTTGGCGAAGTAGAACGTGGGGTCGGAGAGGATGTTGTTTTTCGCGAGAATCCCCGCCCAAAGGAAGGCGCGCTGGGGGGCGTTGAGGACGTTCGTCGCGATGTTCTGCGGGTCCGGCAGGCGGTCCTGGTTGTCGCCGGCGTAGATCTGCGCGGCCTTGAGGATCTCGCGGAGGTTGTTCGCGTCGACGGCCCGCTGGGCCTTCTCGCGGACGGTGCCGACCGTCGGGATCACGATCGCCGCGAGGATGCCGATGATCGCGATGACGGTGAGAAGCTCGATGAGCGTGAAGGCGCGGGCGGAGGAACGCTGGGCGCCGGAACGGGGGTGAGGGCGGAGGAACATGGTTGGGAGCGGAGGGAAGACGCGCGAAGGGGGCGAACAGTTTCTTCGATCAAATTTGGGGACAAGCAGAATTTGCCCCGCCGTGCTGGACAACGCTTTCCGCGCCTTCCTACGCTCGCGACGATGAAGATCTACCTCGACGGGAAATATGTGGACAGCGCCGACGCCAAGGTCTCCGTGTTCGACCACGGCCTGCTCTACGGCGACGGGGTGTTCGAGGGGATCCGACTCTATTCCGGCAACGTTTTCCGTCTCGAGGAGCACCTCGAGCGCCTCGAGTACTCGGCCCGCGCGATCATGCTGAAGCTGCCGCTCACCCGCGCCGAATTGCGTGAGGCCACTTGCGAGACCTGCCGGCAGAACGGCTTGAAGGACGGCTATATCCGCCTGGTGGTTACCCGCGGCGTCGGTGACCTCGGGCTGGCGCCGTGGCTCTGTCCCAAGCCTTCGGTCTTCATCATCGCTAGCACCATCACGCTTTATCCGCGTGAGCATTACGAGAACGGCCTCTCGATCGTCACCGTGCCGACGCGGCGCATCAATCCGGCCGCGCTGCCGCCGACGGTGAAGTCCCTCAATTACCTCAACAACATCCTCGGCAAGATCGAGGCCCGGCAATTCGGCGCGCTCGAGGCGATCATGCTCAACGACCAGGGATACGTCGCGGAGTGCACGGCGGACAACATCTTCATTGTGCACAAGGGCGAGTTGATCACACCGGCGGCGTCCCAGGGGGCGCTGAAGGGCGTGACGCGCTCGACGATTTTCGACATCGCGCGTGAGATCGGGGTGCCGATCCGCGAGGCGGATCTCACGCGTTACGACGTCTGGATCGCCGACGAATGTTTCCTCACGGGTTCCGGTGCCGAGGTGGTGCCGGCGGTCAAGCTCGACGGTCGCGAGATCGGCGACGGCCGTCCCGGCGCCATCACCAAGCGTGTGCTGGAAGCCTTCCGGAAGCGGGTTCTCGTGGAGGGAACCCGCCTTTGACCGACGCCGTTTCCGCCGCCGGCGCGGGTGTGGCCGGCGTTTCCGATGTTGTTTTGGCGGGCGCACTTGCCAGCGCCGGACGGTGTGACATGTTTGGTTAAGTACTTTTCACGCGCTCCATGTCCAATCCGCTCAAGTGCAGCGTCTGTTCCAAGCCGGCCACCGTGCACCTCACCCAGATTGTGAATAATCAGGTGCACAAGGTGGACCTGTGCGAGGCGTGCGCGCAGGCCAAGGGAGTGACCGACCCGGGCGGATTTTCGCTGGCCGACCTGCTGCTCAAGGCTTCGCTCAACCCGGAACCCGCGGCGTCGGGCAAGGCCCGCTGCGAGAGGTGCGGTTTCACCGCTGTCGATTTCAAGAAGCTCGGCCGCTTCGGCTGCCCGGCGTGCTATGATGCCTTTCGCGGCATCGTCGATCCCATGCTGGAGAACATGCACAGCGGCGTGACCCACACGGGCAAGGTTCCGACCCGCGCGCTCGAGCGCAAATCCCTCTACGACCGCCTGACGAAGCTGGAGCTCGACCTCAGCGAGGCGATCAAGTCCGAACGCTACGAGGACGCCGCGCGGGCGCGCGACGAGATCTCGCAGGTCAAGCAATCCTTCCACCCGGATGCACCGCGCTAGATCCACCTCGATTTCCGCCCTGCTGGAGACGCCCTCGGAGTTGACCGACGGCGGCGCGAGCAAGTCCGCGGTCGTGCTCATGACGCGGGTGCGGCTCGCGCGCAACCTGAGCGGACATTCGTTCCCCGGTTGGGCCAAGGCCGCCGATCGGGAGAAGACGCTGGAGCCTTGCCGCGACGCGGTGAAGGCCGCCGCGCCCATGCGCCGCTGCTTCAGCTTCGACATCACCGAGCTCGGGGAGCTTGAACGGCAGATTCTCGTCGAGCGCCACCTGATCAGTCGTGAACTCAGCTCCGCGAAATCCGGCGCCGGCGTGGTCATCAGCCGCGACCAGGCGTTCTCCGTGATGCTGAACGAGGAGGATCACCTGCGCATCCAGGTTCTGCGCGCAGGCCTCAACCTGCGGAAGGCGTGGACCGCGATCAACGACTTGGACACCGCGCTGGAGGAGCGGCTCGACTTCGCTTTTTCCCCCACGCTCGGGTACCTTACCGCCTGCCCGACGAACCTCGGGACCGCGATGCGCGCCTCGGCGATGATGCACCTGCCCGCGCTCGTGATCTCCAATCAGATGGAGAAGGTCGTGCGTGCGGTTAACCAGCTCGGCATGGTCGTGCGGGGTCTTTTCGGCGAGGGGTCCGATGCCAGCGGCAGCATCTTCCAGATCTCCAACCAGACCACCCTCGGTGAGTCCGAGGACGAGATCATCAAGCGTCTGGGGAGCGTGCTCGAGTCGATCATCGAGCACGAGCTCAACGCCCGGGCTCGCCTGCTCGAGTCCGACGGAGCCAAGCTGTTCGACAAGATCGGCCGCGCCTACGGCATCCTGCAGAACAGCCATGTGCTCAACTCCGGCGAGGCGATGAATCTCCTTTCCCTCCTGAGGCTGGGCGTGGACCTGGGGCTTTTCCCGGATACCTCCCGGGCTGTGATCGACCGGCTGTTGATCGAGGCGCAGCCGGGCCACCTGCAGTACGCGCAGAAGGGCGAACTGGAGCCCGGCCAGCGCGATGTGCTGCGCGCCGAGCGCCTCCGGTCCGAGTTCACGTCTTTCGCCCGTCCCGATTTCGGCGCCGCCGGCGCCGGCAAGAACTGAAACCCACCCTCCCGCCATGTCCCAGGAACCCATGAACAATTTCACGCCGCGCGCGCAGCAGGTGCTCGCCCTGGCCCGCAAGGAGGCGGATCGTTTCCACCATAACTACGTCGGCACCGAGCACATCCTCCTCGGGCTGATCAAGCTCGGGCAGGGCGTCGCGGTCAGCGTCCTCCAGAAGATGGGGCTCGACCTTGAGACCGTGCGCGGCGCGGTCGAGAAGCAGGTTGGAGTCGGCCAGGAGTCGAAGGCCCAGCCGAGCATCCCTTACACGCCCCGGGTAAAAAAAGTCCTCGCGCTGGCGGGGAAGGAGGCCAAGGCGCTCAACCACTCGTACGTCGGCACCGAGCACATCCTGCTGGGCCTGCTCCGCGAGGGTGAGGGTGTCGCCGCGCGGGTGCTCAAATCCCTCGAGATCGACATCGAGCGCACGCGGAACGAAATCCTCCGCGAGCTCGATCCCCAATTCTCCGGGGGCTCCGGCGGAGGGGAGGGCGAGGAGGCCGCGGCGGGGTCACCGCAGCGTCCCGGCGCGCAGACCGAGGACAAGAAGGAGGTCAAGACACCCGCTCTCAAGGCCTTCGGGCGCGACCTCACGGAACTGGCCCGCAAGGGAGAGATGGATCCGGTCGTGGGTCGCAAGAACGAGATCCGGCGCGTCATCCAGATCCTGTGCCGGCGCACGAAGAACAACCCGGTCCTCATCGGCGAGGCCGGCGTGGGTAAGACCGCGATCGTCGAGGGGCTCGCCCAGGAGATCGCCGCGGGCAACGTGCCCGAGATCCTCGCCGAAAAGAAGGTCATCACCCTCGATCTCGCGCTGATGGTCGCGGGAACCAAGTACCGCGGTCAGTTCGAGGAGCGCATCAAGGCCGTGATGGATGAGATCCGTCGCGCACGGAACATCATCCTCTTCATCGACGAGCTGCACACGATCGTCGGGGCCGGCGCCGCCGAGGGCGCGATGGACGCCTCCAATATCTTCAAGCCCGCCCTCTCGCGCGGCGAGCTGCAGTGCGTCGGTGCCACCACGCTCAACGAGTACCGCAAGTACATCGAGAAGGACTCCGCCCTCGATCGCCGCTTCCAGTCCGTGAAGGTCGAGGCGCCCTCCGTCGAGGACACGGTGCTCATCCTCAAGGGCATCCGCGGCAAGTACGAGGACCACCACAAGGCGACGTTCTCCGACAAGTCACTGGAGGCCGCCGCCAAGCTCTCCGATCGCTACATCACCGGACGTTTCCTGCCGGACAAGGCGATCGACGTGATGGACGAGGCCGGTTCGCGCGCGCGCATCGGCGCCCTCAGCCGGCCGCCCGACGTGGAAGGCCTGACGAAGGAGATCGAGAGCGTTTGCGCACTGAAGGAGAAGGCGATCAGCGAGCAGCACTTCGAGGAGGCCGCCAAGTACCGCGATCAGGAGAAGCAGCTGCGCGCCAAGCACGAGGAGATCATCGCCGGCTGGAAGAAGCAGCGCGACGAGAAGCGCGTCGCGATCGATGAGGATCTCATGATGCAGGTGGTCGCCGATTGGACCGGCATTCCGCTCTCCCGGATGGAGAAGAAGGACAACGAGCGCCTCCTGCAGATGGAGCTGGAGCTCCAGAAGGCGGTCATCGGCCAGGATACCGCCGCCGTCGCCGTCGCGCGCGCACTGCGGCGTTCGCGCGCCGACCTGAAGGATCCCCGCCGCCCGATCGGCTCCTTCCTCTTCGTCGGCCCCACCGGCGTGGGCAAGACGATGCTGGCGAAACAGCTCGCCGCGCAGATGTTCGGCAATCAGGACGCGCTCATCCAGATCGACATGAGCGAGTACATGGAGAAGTTCGCCGTCTCGCGGCTGGTGGGCTCGCCTCCCGGCTACGTCGGTTACGAGGAGGGCGGTCAGCTGACCGAGGCCGTGCGCCGCCGCCCGTATTCCGTGGTTCTCTTCGACGAGATCGAGAAGGCCCATCCCGACGCCCTCCAGCTCCTGCTGCAGATCATGGAAGACGGCCGGCTCACCGACTCGCTCGGCCGCACGGTCGATTTCCGCAACGCGGTCATCATCATGACGTCGAACGTCGGGGCCCAACTGCTCCAGCGCCAGACGTCGATGGGTTTCGCCGCCGCGGCGTCCTCCTTCAACGACGTCGAGCGCATGCGCGAGAAGGTGCAGGAGGAGGCCAAGCGGGTCTTCAAGCCCGAGTTCCTGAACCGTATCTCCGACATCATCTTCTTCCGTCCCCTGGACCGGAACGACTTGGTGAAGATTGTGGCCCTCGAGACCGCCAACTTCGCGAAGCGCCTCTCCGAGCGGAAAATCACGCTCGAGTTCACGGACGCGGCGAAGGAGCTCCTGATCGAGAAGGGCTACGACGAGAAGTATGGTGCACGTCCGTTGCGCCGTGCCGTCGAGCACTACCTCGAGGACCCGCTCGCGGAGGCCTTGCTGCGGGGCGAGGTCAAGGATGGGGAACCGTGCCTGGTCGACCGCGACGGCGACAAGTTGAGCTTCAAGCAGCGCACTCCGCCGGCGGCCCCCAGCGGCGTGTCCTCCTGAGCTGCCTCCGGCTTTGCCTTTCCCTTTCCCGTCCCGGTTCGCCGGACGGGAACGAGGTCGTCTGGGCGTCTTGATCCGCCCCGTCCTTCCGTCGGCGCGAAGCCTTGTAGTGGCGGTTGGTACTGGACCGGGCCAACCGGGATTGTCCTCCCGGAAGCCTCGTCCCAGAAACGGCATTGACCGACCCTAGGGCCGCCGTACGGTGGCCGATTCTTTTCGCAAAATCCCTCTTCGTACCGCCGTGAATGTCCAACTGACCGCCGTCTCCACCACCCGCAAGAACCTCGTCGTGACGCTCGACGCGGCCGAAGTCGACGCTGGTCACCGCAAGGTGTGCGCGGACGTGGCCGGACTCGTCCGGCTGCCCGGTTTTCGCCCGGGAAAGGCCCCGCTTGATATCGTTCGCAAACGCTTCGCCAAGGAGATCGCCGACGAGTTCAAGCAGACCCTTACTTCCGACGCCTACCGTGGCGCCTTGGAGAAGGAAAAGGTCGAGGTGCTCAACCTCGTGAAGGTGGAGGGCGCGGAGTTCACGCCCGGACAGCCCGCGAAGGTGACCTTTGTCGTCGATGTGCGCCCGGAGTTCACGCTGCCCGGCTACGTGGAACTGCCCACTGAAGTGGCACCGGTCGAGGCGACCGACGCGGAGGTGGAAAAGGTCATCGAGGGCCTGCGGTCGGATCGCGCGGACTTCAAGGCCGCCGATCGTGAGTCGCGCAAGGGTGACTACGTGAAACTCAGTTACGAGGGCAAGGTGGACGGGAAATCGATCACCGAGCTCGCGCCGGACAAGGAACTCTACGGTAAAGTCCCGCAGACGTGGGAAGAGGTCGAAGGAGCCAACGAGGGCGTGATCCCCGGGCTCGGCCAGCAGATCGCCGGACTGAAGACGGGCCAGAAGCGCGAGGTGAAGATCACCTTCCCCGCGGACTTCGCCCCCGTGCCCGCGCTCGCCGGCAAGCTCGCGACCTACACGGTCGAGGTGCAGGAGGTGCGGGAGCGCGTGCTGCCCCCGCTCGACGCCGAGTTCTTCAAGGCGCACCAGGTCGACGATCTCGCCGGTCTCCAGTCGCAGGTTAAGACCAACCTGCGCATGCAGAAGGAGTACGAGAATCGGGCGGCGCAGCGGCGTCAGGTGACCGAGCGCCTCGGCGCGGCGGTGGACTTCGAGGTGCCGGAATCCCTCGTCGATTCGGAGACGCAGTCCGTGCTGCGCCAGTTCATCGAGGAGAACATGCGCCGCGGCGTGCCGGCGGAGCAGTTCGAGAAGGACAAGAAGGCGTTGTTCGAAGGCGCCCGCAAGGCCGCCGCGGGCCGCGTGAAGCTGCAGCTCATCCTGGCGCAGATCGCCGAGCGCGAGAAGATCACGGTCACCAACGACGACCTCAACGATTTCATCTACCGTGAGGCGATGCGCTCGCGGCAGAAGCCCGATAAGCTGGCCAAGTCGATCGCGGGCGACAACGCGCAGATCCGGGCGATCCAGCAGAACATCATTTTCGACAAGGCGGTTGAATTCGTGGTTTCCAAGGCTAAGGTCACGACGGTGACGCCCAAAGCCTGAGCCGCGCCAACCTCCCTGTGAGCTACTACGTTCCCATCGTCCTCGAGAACACCGGCCGCGGCGAGCGGTCGATGGACATCTATTCCCGCCTGCTGAAGGACCGCATCATCTTCATCGGCACACCGATCGACGACGTCGTCGCTAACCTGGTGATCGCGCAGATGCTGTTCCTCCAGATGGAGGATTCGAAGAAGGACATCCACCTCTACATCAATTCGCCGGGCGGGATCGTGACGGGTGGGATGGCGATCTATGACACGATGAACTTCCTGCAGTGCGACATCGTCACGTACTGCGTGGGGATGGCGGCGAGCATGAGCACCGTGCTGCTGGCCGCGGGCACCAAGGGAAAGCGTTTCGCGCTGCCGAACAGCCGTGTGATGATCCACCAGCCGAGCGGCGGCGCCGGCGGCCAGACGGCCGATATCGCGATCGCTGCCCGGGAGATCCTCCGCTGGCGCAAGACGCTCAACGAGGCCATTTCGCGCCACACCGGCCGGCCCGTGGAGCAGATCGAGAAGGATTCCGACCGGGATTACTACATGAGCGCCACCGAGGCGAAGGACTACGGGATCGTCGATCACGTGGTCGTTTCCACGCGCGACGCGCAGGTCGCCGTCGGCAAGGTCGCCTGATCGGCGGCGCTGGCTCCGTTCCGGGCTGGTTTTTCCGCGGGTCGTTCCCCACGCTCCGCGCACCTTCACGTCGGCCGCGTAACCGGGGATCCCAGTTCCCGCGCCAAGCCGCACGTGGAGAGCAACCCACGTGCGCCGAATAACCCCGCTTCTTCTGGCGACCGCGACCCTCGCGGGCGCCGCTCCGGCCGAACACGATCCGGCGGAGATCCTGCGCGAGCTCCGCAGCTTCGCCACCACCGGCACGCTGCTCCATGTCGCGGCCCATCCCGACGATGAGAACACGCACCTCATCACCTATTTCGCCCGGGCGCGGGGCTACCGGACGGCCTACCTTTCGCTGACGCGCGGGGACGGCGGGCAGAACGAGATCGGGCGTGAGTTTGACGAGAAACTAGGGCTCGCCCGCACCCACGAGTTGCTGGTCGCGCGGCGCATCGACGGCGGGCGCCAGTTCTTCACCCGCGCGATCGACTTCGGTTACTCCAAGACCGTCGATGAGACCCTGCGCTTCTGGGACCGCCGCGAGGTGCTCGGCGATGTCGTGCGGGTCATCCGCATGTTCCGGCCCGATGTCATCGTGACGCGTTTCGCCCCGACGGGCGGCGGAACGCACGGCCATCACACGGCGTCGGGTTTGCTCGGCGTCGAGGCCGCGAAGCTCGCCGGCGATCCGACCGCTTATCCGGAGCACTTGCGTGAAGGTTTGGGCGCGTGGAGTCCTCGTCGCGTTTTTCTCAACGCCGGCGGTCCGGGCCGCGGCGGCGCCACGCCGGCGGGCGCATTGAAGATTGATATCGGCGGGCGCGATCCCGCGAGCGGGGAGGGGCTCGGGGCGATCGCCAGCCGCAGTCGCGGTCAACACATCACGCAGGGGTTCGGCGGCTTCGGGAGTCGTGGTCCGGGTGACGGGCCGAACGAGCAGGCGTTCCTTCTGCTGCATGGCGAGCCGGCGCAAAAGGATCTGTTCGACGGCGTGGACACAACATGGGCGCGCTTCGGGGCCAAGGGCGCCACCGTGGCGAAACTTACCACGGAGGTGATCGCGGCTTTCCGGAACGAGAATCCGGCGGCCAGCCTGCCCTCCTTGCTGCGCGTGAGGGCGGCTTTGGCGGAACTGCCTTTGGACCCGCTGGTGGAGGATCGCCGCGCGCAACTGGAGCGGATCATCCGCTCCGCGGCCGGAATCTCCGTTCGAAGCGAGTCCGCGCTGGCGGAGGTCATCCCGGGGGAGACGCTGAGAGCTCGTTTCCAAGTCAACGCCTCCGGAAGAGCCGCCGTACGTTGGACCGGCCTGCGGGCTTTCGGCGGCGATGTACCGTTGCCGGCCGGCGTATCGGTTCCGGGCAAGGCGGGCTCCGCGATCGAGCACGTCGGCCGGGCCCCCGGCCACCTCCAGGTTTCCCAACCCTACTGGCTGCGCGAGGCGGGGCGCGACGGTATCGCCACCGTACGTGATTCCTCGCTGATCGGCCGGCCCGAGAATCCCCCGGTTTTCCCGGTAACTTACGAGTTCGAGGTGGCGGGGGAGAAGGTTCGGGTTGAGGACGAGCTGGCCGCCTTCTCTCCGGCGGCCAAGGGCGGCGAGCGGCAACGTCGCGTGGATGTGATCGCGCCGGTCTCACTGCGCCTGCCGGCCGAGGTCGTGCTATTCGCGCCGGGAACCAGGCGTCGCGTCGAGGTGGAGGTGGTCGCGGCGCGGCCCGCCTCCGGGGTAGCTCGCCTAAGGCTGCCGGCGGGCTGGTCGGCGACGCCCGAAAAGGCGCCCTTCGACCTGGGGAATTCCGGTGACTCCGTTCGGGTGGCCTTCGAGGTGACGGCTCCCAAGGAACGTGCGACCGCCACTTTGCTCGCGGAAGCGGAGGTCGGCGGTGTCGCCTGCACCCGTCAGCGGGTCGTCATCGACTACGCGCATCTGCCCGTGTTGCTGCTGCAACCCGAGGCGCGGATAAGACTGATGGTCGCTGATGTGGTCTCCCGTCCGGCGCGAGTGGGTTACCTCCCGGGCGCCGGTGACGATGTGGCGCGTGCCCTTGTTCAGCTGGGTCACGAGGTGAAGACCCTGCGCGGCGCCGATCTGAATCCGGAGGGCCTGCGTGGTTTGTCGGCGGTGGTGATCGGCGTGCGGGCGTTCAATGAACGAGAGGATCTCGCGGAGAACCTGCCCGGCCTCTGGCGGTGGGTGGAGGCGGGCGGCACGGTGATCGCGCAGTACAACCGGCCCAACGGACTCGCGGCGCCCAAGCTGGGGCCGTACGAGCTCTCGATCCAGGGTCCGGCGCCGCAGCTGCGCGTCACCGACGAGACGGCCCCGGTGAAGTTCCTCCTGCCCGGTCATCGGGTGCTGAATCTCCCGAACCGGATCGGGGAGACGGACTTCGCGGGTTGGTTGCAGGAGCGGGGAGCTTATTTTCCGAGCAGCTGGGACGAAGCCCGCCACGAGGCGGTGCTGGCGATAAGCGATCCGGGAGAGGCCCCGCTTCGCGGATCGCTCCTCGTGGCGAGGCACGGCAAGGGATACTATGTCTACACGGGGCTGGCTTTCTTCCGCCAGTTGCCGGCCGGAGTGCCCGGCGCCTACCGGCTGTTCGCCAACCTGCTCGCGCTGGGACCCGACGTATGAACGAGATGAACCGATCGCCGGCCGCGCCGGAGGATGAAGGGCCCCGTCTGCCGGGCTTCCGCACCTGGCGGGGAGTCTACCTGCTGGTGGTCGGCGCGTTCGTCGCCTTGGTCGTGGGTTTGACGATCTTCACCCGCCTGCACGCATGACGACCCTCGATTGGATCGTGCTGCTGGGAACCATGCTGGGCATTGCGGCCTACGGCACGTGGCGCACCCGGCGCACGAGCCAGCTCGACACCTACCTGAAGGGGTCCAGCACCACGGGCTGGTTCACGATCGGAGTTTCCGTCGCGGCGACGCAGGCGAGCGCCATCACCTTTCTCTCGATCCCGGGCCAGGGTTTCGAGAGCGGGATCGGTTTCGTGCAGAACTATTTCGGGCTTCCGCTCGCCCTGATCCTGGTGTGCGCGGTGTTCCTGCCCATCTACCGGCGGCTCGGGGTTTACACCGCGTACGAGTACCTCGGGCGGCGTTTCGACGCGAAGACACGCCTGCTCGGTGCGGGACTTTTTCTCCTGCAAAGGGGTCTGGCCAGCGGAGTCACGATCTACGCGCCGGCGATCATCCTCTCGACGGTGCTCGGCTGGCGGGTCGACCACACGATCATCGGAACCGGCCTGCTGGTGATCATCTACACCGTCACCGGCGGAAGCGCGGCGGTCAGTCTCACGCAGAAGTGGCAGATGGGAGTGATTTTCGCCGGTATGGCGACGGCGTTCGTCGTGCTGCTTTTGCGGCTGCCGCCGGGGGCGCTCGAGGTCGCGGGCGCCATGGGGCGACTGGAGGCGGTGGATTTCTCACTGGATCCTGACCGGCGTTACACGCTTTGGAGCGGGCTGCTGGGCGGTTTCTTCCTTTCGCTCTCGTACTTCGGCACGGACCAGTCGCAGGTGCAGCGCTACATCGGCGGCGGGGGCCTCCGCGAGGGTCGGCTCGGCCTCGTCTTCAACGCGCTGCTCAAGATCCCGATGCAGTTCATGATCCTGCTGCTCGGCGCACTGGTCTTCGTATTCTACACCTTCGAGCGGGCTCCCGTCTTCTTCAACCAGGCCGAGTGGCGCCAGCGTGTCGCGGGACCCGACGGCGCGCGGTTCCGCGCGATCGAGGAGCGCCACGACGCCCTGCACGCTGAACGCCGGAAGGCGGCCCGGGCGTGGCTTGACGCGCGCGACGGCGGCGATGCGCGGGTGGCGTCCGATGCCCGCGCGTCGTTGCTGGCGGCGCAGAAACAGGTCGACGCCGTGCGGCGGGAGGCCAAGGCCGCGCTGACCGCGGCGGATCCCCGGGTGAAGACAAAGGACTCCGACTATGTCTTCATCACCTTCATCCTGACACAGCTGCCGCCCGGTGTGGTGGGGCTGCTGGTCGCGGTGATGTTCGCGGCGGCGCTCGGCTCAAAGGCGGGCGAGCTCAACGCGCTCGGCACGACGACGACGATCGATCTCTGGCGGCAGTTCCGGCCGCTCGCGGCCGCCGATGAAGCGCGCAACGTCCGCACGGCGAAATGGTTCACCGCGCTCTGGGGCCTGTTCGCGATCGCCTTCGCGCTTTTCGCCAGCTTCTCCGAGAACCTGATCGAGGCGATCAACATCCTCGGCTCGCTCTTCTACGGGGTGGTGCTCGGTATTTTTCTGGTGGCGTTCTTCGCGCGGCGGGTGGGGGGCACGGCGGTGTTTACCGCGGCGTTGATTGCGCAGGCGCTGGTCATCGTCCTCTACCGGTCCCTCTCCATTTCCTACCTCTGGTACAACCTGATCGGTTGCGGGGCCTGCGTGCTGCTTGCGCTAGCCCTGCAGGCTATGCTGCCGAGCCGGACCGGGGAGGGCGCCGAGGCGTGAGTGCCGGACCGGTCATCTGCTTCGGACAACAGCCGTGCGGCTTCTTCCCGCGACGGTTCCTCCACGCCAAGATCCAGACGGCGCGCCGGCTGCAGGCGGAGATCGGCGGTGAAGTCGTTTTTTTCCTGCACGACAGCGATCACGACCCGCGCGAGACCCAGACCATCGTGCGGCACCGGCGCACGGGCGAGCCGGCGACGTTGAACTTCACGTTCGAAAACCGCCTGCAGCGGAAGTGGTCGCCGCTTTACCTCAAGCGGATCCCGGCGGGCTGGGCGGCGGGCATGGCGAGGCAGCTGGGGGCTTACGTTTCGCCCGAGCGGGTCGAGCAGTTCAAGGCGGTCGGCGCCGCTACCGTGGCCGACTTCTGCCTCGAGCTTTACCGCCGGATGGGCCTCCTCGAGGGGATCCGCGTGGTGCGGTCCAGCGACCCGGCGGTGCGGCGCGCGGGAGGCCGGCCGGTGGATTTCTTCGTCGATGTACCGCACGAAGGGGAGATCGTGCGGGCCCGCTGGCGCGATGGCGCGCTCCAGTTGCACGAGGGAGGAGACAGCTATGTCAGTTTGCCCGCGCACGATTTCACGGCGGAACAAGTGACGCCCGCCCGCGATACCCGCCTTCCGTGGATGCAGGCCGCCGTCAGGTGCACCCACTACGTCGCCGGGGCCGGCGAACAAGCGTACTTGCGCCGCGAGGACGCGCCTGAAATCACCTTTGTCGACCGTGACCCCATCGACCGTGCGGACGAAGCCTACCACTGATCGCGCCCTGCTTGTGTTCGGGGCGCATCCCGACGACATCGAGTTCGGTTGCGGAGGAGTGGTGGCGGGGGAGGTGCGGCGTGGCCGGTCGGTGCGGCTGGTGGTTTGCTCCCGCGGCGAAGCGGGCAGCAACGGCACGCCGGTGGTCCGCGCGCGGGAAGCCCGGCGCGCCGCGAGGGAACTAGGCGCCGCGGTCGAGTTCGCCGATCTCGGCGGAGATGCTCATTTTCACGCCACTCCAACGCACGCGATCAAGCTGGCGGCGATCATTCGCAGGGTGCGTCCGGCCGTCGTGCTCGCTCCGACCTTGGAGGAAAACCAGCATCCGGATCACGCGGTGCTCGGGCGACTCGTGCGCGACGCCTGCCGGTTGGCGCGCTTTGGCGGTTTGCGCGAACTGCGCGGTCGCCCGCCGCATGCGATCGGCCAGCTTTTCTTCTACGCGGTCACCGCGGAGGCCGAACCGGCGGGGCCGGGCCGCGTGCTGGTCGATGTCTCGGACGCAGAGGTAAGAGCGGCCTGGGTTGCGGCGATGAAGGCCCACGCGTCGCAGTTACGGACACGCGACTACGTGGAGTTTCAACTGACGCGCGCTCGGTTGCACGGCCTCGCCGCCGGGGTGGAATACGCCCAGCCGCTTTTTCCCGCCTCACCGTTGCTCGTCGATTCGCTCGCCAGCCTCGATCGCTCGGCGCGTCGCTTCTGACCATGCCTGGTCGGAGCTTTCGGGTCGGGATCACTTGCTACCCCTCGGTGGGCGGCTCGGGTATTCTGGCCTCGGCCCTGGGCGAGGAACTGGCCCGACGCGGGCACGAGGTGCACTTCATCAGTTACGACCGGCCCTTCCGGCTGCCGGCAGCGGCGCCGCGGATTCACTTCCACCCGGTCGCGATCAACGATTACGAACTGTTCAAATACCCGGATTACACCCTGCCGCTCTCGGTGAAGATGGCGGAGGTGGCGCGGGATCATGCGTTGGATCTGCTGCACGTGCATTACGCCGTGCCTCATGCCACCGCGGCAATCCTCGCACGTGCCATGTCCGCTTCCGGCAAGGAGCCGCGGGTCGTGACGACGCTGCACGGCACCGACACCACTCTCCTCGGGCGCGATGCCGGTTACGGACCGGCGATCAGCCATGCGTTGACGCGGTCGGACGCGGTCACGGCGGTATCGAGTTGGTTGCGGGATGAGACGGTGCGCTTGCTGAACGTGCGGCGCCCCATCGATGTCATTCCGAACTTCTTCACTCCGCGTCCTCGGGGGCGTTCGCGGGAGGAAATCCGGGCCGAGCTTGGGGCGGGAGAGTCGCCGCTCGTGGTGCATGTCTCCAATCTCCGGCCGGTAAAACGGATCGATCTGCTCCTGGAGACCGTCGCGCGTACGCTGCCGGGACGCGATTTCCGTCTGCTGGTGCTGGCGGGCGGTGACTTCCGTCCCTTCGCGGCCCAGGCGGAACGACTGGGCGTGACGAATCGCGTGGTGGTGCGCGAGAATGTGTTCGAGGTGGAGGATTACGTCGCGGCGGCGGATGTCGGGCTGTTCACATCCGACTCCGAGAGCTTCTGCCTCGGAATCCTTGAAGCTATGTTCCTGGGGATACCGAGCGTGTCGACCGGGGTGGGTGGGGTTCCCGAGGTGGTGGCGGATGGAACAACCGGCTTGTTGGCCGCCGCGGGAGACGTGGCCGGGCTTTCCGAAGCCCTCGGCGGATTGCTGGATGAACCGGAGCGACGCCGCGAGATGGGGGAGGCGGCGCGTCGCCGCGCCCGCGAGATGTTTTCCGCGGAGGCTGTCGTCCCGCGCTACGAGGAGCTCTACGCGCGCGTGCTCACCGCCCCGCCGAACCCCAAGGGGTCAGGGCGTTGAACGTTTTGGCCCCTCGGAATACCCGGCGAAAACGCCCAACGCCCTGACCCCTTCGGGGCGGGCACTCCGCTCTCGCCAAGGTAGGCGGGCGTCATCAAGCGTGATGGTTTTCCATCATGCCGACCTACGATTACGCGTGCCAGGCCTGTGACCACCAGTTCGAGCACTTCCAGTCGATCAAGGACGCCTCGTTGGAGAAGTGCCCGAAGTGCGGAAAAAAGAAGCTCAAGCGTCTGCTCGGCGCCGGAGCCGGGCTCATCTTCAAGGGCACCGGGTTCTACATCACGGACTATAAAAAGAAGTCCGGCGGTGGCGGGGAGTCCAAATCCGGCGGCGAGTCGAAATCCTCCGGCGAAGGCAAGTCCTCCAGCTCGTCTGGCTCCTCGGCCAAGTCCTGACCATGAGCGCGAGCCGCCAAGGGGCGCAGGGCCCGGGTTGGACTGAAGTCACCGTGGCGGCTTTGCTCAGCGTAGTCCTGGGAGCGTTGGTCGGCGCCGCCATGCTCGCCTTGCAGCCGGTGGCGGTCGTGAAGGAGCTGCCGTCGCCGAAGGATCGGCCCGCCGGCGTCGTGTACTTTGTCGAGGGCAGGCGTGACTCCTCGAAGTCCGCCGAGGCAGTGCGCAAGCGGCAGCTCTTCATGGGCGGGCAATCCATTTCGCTGGCGGAGGAGGAGCTGAACCTGCTTTTCGCGGCACCCGCGCCGGCTCCCGGCGAAAAACCCCGGGCAGCCGAAGTGCCGGTGGGCGGAATCTTCGCCGTGGGTGAGCCCAACGTGCGCATCGCCGACGGCCTGATCCAGGTGGCTGCGCCGGTGCGGCTCGCGATGCCGGATCTCGGACTCAAGTTCATCGTGCAGATCCGGGGAAGGATGGTGAAAAAGTCGGAGGGCTTCGTTTTCGAGCCGACCGAAATGTACCTCGGTTCCTGCCCGCTCTCGGTCATCCCTTTCGTTTCCGGCATGATTCGCTCGAGAGTTGGAACGGTGGACGTCGTGCCCGCCGAACTTCGCGCGAACTGGGCCCGCCTTGTTGAGGCCTCGATCGAGGGCAGACTGCTGCGGCTGCGCCTGCCGTGAAACGCACGTACGGTCGGGTCTGGCTATGGGCGGGCGCGTTGTTCATCGCCGCGCCGGTGCGGCTAGCGGCGGCAACGCCGGTCCTGGTGCAGAGTTCGGCCGGAAGATTCGAGTTCGCCACCGTTGATCCCTCGGTCGGGCACGCGGTCGCCACGTTGGCGGAGGAGATGTGGCGGCATTTGGAGAAGCCCCTCGGCTTACCGTCGGGTTTTTCCTCCCCGGTCTTTGTACGACTGCTGCCGCCGCCGGGGGATGGCCGCGCCGCGGCGTTCGAGATCAATGTGGAGCCGGGCGGTGTGGTCTCCCTGTGGTGGCGGGGAAGTCCGGGCGAAGGCAACCTCCTGCGGCGCGCTCTCGTTCGCGGCGTGCTCACCCGACTGGCCGTGGCGCAACGCGGAGCGGGGGCGATCGCCGCCGCCGCTCCGTGGTTGGAGCACGCGTGTGTGGGGTGGTGGAAGGGGCGGGCTGACGGCGCCCAGCTCGATCTTGCCCGGCTGCGTGCGGCCGGGATGAGTCCGCCGTCGCTGGCGTCGCTGCTGGATTGGCCCGCCGGCGTGGACCCCGATCCCGAGACCTCGTCGGCGATGTTCTGGCTGATGACTTTCCTGCAGGCGGAGTCCGGGGCGGCCGGGGAATGGTCGGAATTCGTGGGTCGTTCGCTCGCGGGAATGGACGCTCAAGCCGCGTTGGCGGCCGCCTACCCGGGGCGCTTCCAAGGGGAGGCCTTGCGCGAGCTTTGGTGGCAAACCGGCTGGCATCATCATCGTCGCGTCCGGGTGCTACCCGGGCTCGAGGCGGCGGAGTCGCGCCGGTTCCTTGAGGTAATGGCGCGCTTCGTTTTCGCGGCTGAGGAGGAGGACGCGGATCGGGTCGTTCCACTTGAGGAAATTCTGTCGCGCGGAACGGAATCGTTGGTCGCCGTGGACCTCGCCCGGCGGCTGGAGGCGACGGGGCCGCTGCTCTCCTCTTTGCACCCTTTTTATCTGAACGCGGGACTGTCCCTCGCGGAAGCCTTCCGGGCGGCGTTGGCCGGGACTGCGGATCCCGGCGGCGGGGCCGCCAGCTTCGAGGCGGACTTCCGGGTGGGGGTGGAACTCGAGGATGCCTCGCGCCGGGCCTTGGACGCCCTGGAAGCGGCCGCGGCGTCGGGCCGGGGGTAAGACTTGCCGGCGCCCGCGGTCGCGGACGAGAGTCCGCGCGTGTCCCGTCACTTCAAGAACATCAGCCTCGTCGCGACGGCGACGATGGTTTCGCGGGTTCTCGGCCTGGGGCGGGACATGCTGGTGACCGCGGTTTTCGGGATCGAGGCGATCGCGTCGGCTTTTTACACGGCATTCACGCTGCCGAACCTTTTCCGCCGCCTTCTGGGCGAGGGAGCGCTCACCGCGGCCTTCGTTCCCACGCTCAACGAGGAGATTCAACGCCGTGGCCGCGAGGGAGCGTTTGCGCTGGTGAACCAGGTCGGCAGCTGGCTCCTGTTGGCGAGCGGCGCGGTCGTCGCCACAGGGATGGCGGGCCTCTGGATCTTCTGCCGCGTCGGACCCGTCCATGTGCCGGCCGGGGTGGAGGGGGATACTTGGACCCGTTGGATCGCGGCGGCCGATCTCGGGGTGGTGCTATTCCCGTATCTCGTGTTTGTGAGCTTGGCGGCGGCGTTCAGCGCGGCCTTGCAGACGCTTAACCGCTTCCTCGAGCCGGCCCTCTCGCCCATCTGGCTGAATCTTGCCATGATCGGACTGCTCGCGGGGGGCGCGTTTGGCGGGTGGGGTGTTGATCAACGGGGAACGATGCTCTGGTTGTGCGCGGGCGCCCTGCTGGGCGGCTTTCTGCAGATGGTGGTGCCGGCCGCCGCGCTCATGCGCCAAGGCTGGCGTCCGCGGGCCGACTTCGGCCGGAGTGAGCCCCTGCGGCAAATCGCGCGCCTGATGGGGCCGACGGTGCTCGGATCGGCGGTCTACCTGATCAACATCTCCATTTCCCGGTTCATCGGACTCTAGCTGAACGACTCAGCGGTGGCGGCGCTCAACCTCGCGACACGGCTGATGGAGCTGCCGATCGGTGTCTTCACCGTCGCGGTCTCGACGGTGGTGTTTCCGCTGATCTCGCGCCACGCGGCGGCGGGCGATCGCGCGCAACTCGCCGCCGCTTACCACAAGGGTGTGAGGCTTATTCTGGCCGTGAATCTGCCCGCGGCCGCCGGCCTCGCGATCCTGGCGGAGCCGATCGTCCGGGTGCTTTTCCAGCGCGGGGCCTTCGATGGAGGAGACACCCTGGCACTCGGTCCGGTTTTGCTCACCTACGCGCTCGGACTGCCGTTTCTCGCGTGGACCAACATCGTGCTGCGGGCGTTCTATGCTCAGAAGGATACCGCGACGCCGGTGCGCGCCGCGATCCTCAGTCTCCTCGTGAACATCGTCGGAAGCATCCTCCTGATGAAGCCATTCGGGACCGTCGGGCTCGCCGCCGCCGGTAACCTCGCGACCGTACTGCAACTGATCTACTTGCAGACGCGACTGCGGCGTTTGGACGGCCGCCTCGGGGTGCGACCGGTCTGGGCTGATCTGGTCAAGGTGGTGATCGCCTCGACTCTCATGTCCGCTCTGGTGTGGACGCTCTGGCGGAGCGGCGTCACCTGGGCGGCCCAACGGGTATGGGCGGAAGCGTTGCTTCTCGCCGGGGTGATCGGTGCCGGCGCTGTCGTCTGCGGCGGCGCGCTTTGGTTCCTTCGCATCGAGGGCAGGGAGGACCTGGTCGCGATGCTTCGTCGCCGGGGGGCGCGACGAAGCGAGGGCGCATGAAACCGCGTCTCGACTGGTTTCAGGCGGGGCTGTTCGCCGCCATGGGGATCGCGTGGTTGGCGCCGGCGCCGGGCGCGGCCGGCGGCTGGTTGCAGCCGGAAGTGCTGACCAAGGGAGCCGTGTCCCTCGTGTTCCTGCTGCACGGTCTGCGGCTACCGTTCGATGGGTTACGGGCCGGCGCCCTAAACTGGCGCCTGCACGCGATAATCCAGGGCACCACATTTCTGGTCTTTCCCCTGCTGGGAATGTTTCTGTTCGTGATCCTTGAGGGAAGGATGGCTCCGGAACTGCGCGCCGGGGTTTTTTACCTTTGCGTGGTGCCTTCGACCGTCTCGTCGTCGATTTCCCTGACGGCGGTGGCGCGCGGTAATGTCGGGGGGGCGGTCTTCAACGCCACGCTGTCAAATCTGGCGGGAGTGTTGCTCACGCCGCTCTGGATCGCGCTGTTCCTGACGACCACCGGGGCCACGCGTCCGCTGGGTCCGGTCGTCCTCGACCTCGCCCGGTGGTTGCTGCTGCCTCTCGCGATCGGCCAGGGGCTGCGGCCGGTATTGTCCGAATGGGCCGTGCGCCACCGGGGACCCTTGGGTGTGGTGGATCGAGCAGCGGTACTGCTGCTGGTCTACACCTCTTTCTGCGACTCTTTCGCGGGCGGAATCTGGTCCCGGCAGGGAGTGCCGGCGTTGGTGGCTGTGATCGCCCTCAGCGTGGGGCTGATCGCTCTCATGACGTGGTTCACCCGGGCGGCGGCACGACGCGCGGGACTGGGGCGTGACGACCAGATGGCGGCGGTGTTCTGCGGCTCACAGAAGACGATCGCGGCCGGCGTCCCGATGGCGAAAGTGATCTTCGGCGCGCATCCGGCGCTCGGGGTAATCCTGCTGCCGCTGATGGTGTACCACGGGCTGCAGTTGTTGGCTGGTGGTTGGCTTGCCCAGCGTTGGAGCAGGTCGGCCTGATCCGGCGCGGGAAGGTCAAATCTCCCCCAGCCGAGCGCACGCCGCTTCGCGCCCGGGCCCCGCGGGCCATAGCGCGGGAACGGCGGCGCGGCAGGCTTCGATTGCGTGCGCGCAACGCGGATGGAACGGACAGCCCGGAGGCGGATTCAGCGGGGACGGCGGATCTCCCGCCAGCACGATGCGCTGGCGGTTGCGTTCGCGTTCGGGGTCGGGCACGGGGATCGCACTGACCAGCGCGCGGGTATAGGGGTGCGCAGGGCGTTCGATCACGTCCACGGCGGACCCGAGTTCCACGATGCGCCCGAGGTACATCACCGCCACCCGGTCGGAGATGTGCTTCACCACCGATAGGTCGTGGGCGATGAAGACGAGCGCGAGGTTCATGTCGCGGCAAAGTCCCGCGAGAAGATTGAGAATCTGCGCCTGGATGGAGACGTCGAGGGCCGAGACGGGCTCGTCCGCGACGATGATGCGCGGCTCGAGGGCAAGGGCGCGCGCGATCGCGATGCGCTGGCGCTGGCCGCCGGAAAACTCATGCGGGTACTTCCGGACGAAGCGGGGCGCCAGGCCCACCCGTTCCATCAGGGCCGCGACCCGCGACGGAATCTCCTCGGTCGGGCAGACCCGGTGCACCCGCATCGGCTCCGCCAGCGTGTCGAAGACGGTCAGGCGCGGATTGAGCGAGGCGTAGGGGTCCTGGAAAACCATCTGCAGCTCACGCCGCGCCGCGCGGAGCTCGGCTGCGGAGCCGGTGGTCAGGTTCCGACCTCCCAGCAGCACGGTTCCCGTCGTCGGCGGAATGAGCTGCATGATGGTGCGCGCCAAGGTGGACTTGCCGCAGCCCGACTCGCCCACGAGACCCACGACCTCTCCGGCCGCGACCGTGAGCGACACGCCGTCGACCGCGCGAACGGTGCCCACCTCGCGTTGGAAAACCAGCCCGTGACGCACCGGGAAGTGCGTCTTCACATCGCGAAGCTCGAGAAGCGGTTCAGACATCGGGGCGGCTCAGATTTCTCCCGCGTGGACGCGGGCGCAGGCATGGGCGTGGTCCGCGGTGGCGGAGCGCAGGACGGCCGCTTGGACCGAGCAGGCGGCGGCCGCGTGCTCGCAGCGGGGGGCGAACGGGCATCCGGGGAGCGGGCGGGATAGGTCCGGCGGCAGACCCTCGATCGAGTACAGGGCGGCACCTTTGCGCTGCAGCGCGGGAATGGAGCGCTGCAAGGCGCGTGTGTAGGGGTGCCGCGGCGCGGAAAACAGCGTGCCCGTCGGCGCGGACTCGACGATCCTCCCGGCGTACATCACCTGCACCCGGTCGCAAAGTCCGGCCACCACCCCGAGGTCATGCGTGATGAAGATCACCGCCATGCCCAGCTCCCGCTGGCGCTGCCGGATCAGCTCGAGGATCTGGGCCTGCACGGTGACGTCGAGGGCCGTGGTCGGCTCGTCGGCGATCAGCAGCTCGGGACGGGTGATGCGAGCCATCGCGCTCAGCACGCGCTGGCGCCTGCCGCCGGAGAATTCGTGCGGGTAAAGCTGCATTCGCCGGCCGGCATCGTTGATTCCCACCGCCTCCAGCGCCTCTCCGGCGCGGCGCAGGGCGGCCTGACGTGAGATTCGCTCGTGGATGAGCAGGGGTTCGATGAGCTGGTCGGCGATCCGCAGGTACGGATTCAACGACGTCATCGGATCCTGGAAGATCATGGCGATCCGCTTGCCGCGCAGCCCGCGGGCCTGCGCCGGCGAGCATTTCAGCAGGTCGATGCCATCGAACACCGCGGAGCCCCCCTCAATCCGGCCGGGAGGCTGCGGGATCAACCCCATCAGGGAGTAGCAGGTCACCGACTTGCCCGAGCCCGACTCGCCCACAATCCCCAGGGTCTCGCCACGATCCACGTTGAAACTCACGCCATCGACCGCGCGGTAAACGCCGCTCCGGGTGTGGAAGCTGGTGCGGAGATCGGTGACGGTGAGCAGCGGCACGGCGGGCCTCACGAAAGCAGGGGACGCACCGCTGCCAACACCGTTTCCGCCTTTAGTTCGGTCAATCGGCCGCCTCCGGTTGGGGCCGAACCGGGAGCTTGGAGGATCGTGCGGGGCGCCGTGAAGACCGGCCCTGTGCGGATTGGATTCGTGGGGCCAAACAGGGCGACCACCGGCACGCCCAGGGCGTTGGCGAGGTGCATGCCGCCCGTGTCATTGCAGACCAACAACCGGCAATCGCGCAGGCGCGTGGCGAAAGCCGCCAAATCCGTCTTGCCCGCCAAGTCGGTCACCCGGACGGGGTCGAAACCGGCGGCAATCTCCCGCGTGAGTGCCGCATCGGAGGCGGTGCCGAACAGCACAAATTTGCTGCCGGGTAGTCCGGCGATCAGCTCCCGCCAGCTTGAGACCGGCCAGCGCTTCTCCGGGTTATTCTCTGAACCGGCGATCAAGCCAATCGGACCGTCCGCGGGCGGGCCGGCAGGAATCAGCGGCGCGCGGTCAGGCTCCGCGTTGAGGCCGAAGTGGCGGAGGAAATCATGCCAGAGATCCAGTTGATGGGTTTTCGCCTCGTCGAATCCTGGCGCAGGTCGGTGGACATGCGTGAGCAGGGGTCGCGGTCGGCCCGCACGCGCGATCCCGAAACGCTGGCGCGAACCAGCCAGCCAAGCCTCCAGGTCGCCGCGCGGGGAATTGGTGAAAAGCACGTGGCAATCAGGATGCTCCTCCCGCAGCCGGCGGAAGAACCTCCAGTATCCCGGCCCTCGCGGCGGTAACGGCAGGACGCGGTCGGCCACCGCCCAGGTCTCCAGCAGCGGCGTGAACGCGGCGCGCGCGATCAGGATGATCTCGGCGTCGGGACGTCCCGCCCGGATCGCGCGCAGCAGCGGCAGCGCCATCACGACGTCGCCCAGCCAATTGGGCAGACGAACCAGGATTCGCGTTCGTCGCGGCATGCGCTCCAGGCCGCGCGCCGCGAGATCGGCCGCGAGCAGGTCGCGCTTCGATTCCAGACGAAGACGCCGCGAGGGCATGTCCTGATGCCGCCAGCGATCATGCGACCAAAGCCAGGAGGCGCACAGGTTTTCGTCCCCTGTAAGGGTGCGCTCGAGCCAGCGGTTCAACCCGAGGGTGACGGCGTCGCTGGTGCCGTCGTGCGGGATCTCCTCCACGTCCACCTCGATGCGCCAGAAACCGAGCCGCCGCGGGAAGAGTGCCAGCACGCGCGCGTTGAATTTCTCCGCCATCAGGCCCGGCAGTTCGGTGGTGGAACAGACCCGGCCGAACAGGGTGGTGAGGGCTCCCTGCAGACCCGCGTTCTGATCGAACAACACGCCGACGAATCCCCGTCGCCGCAGGATCTTCAGGGCCTCGGCGAAACCGTCGCGCCGGGAAAGAAGCTTCATCCCGAAGCGTTCGCGGGCCGCCTTCACGCAGGCGTCCGCGGCGGGCTTGTCCAAAGGCCGGTAGATGATGCCGCACGCGGGAAAAGGAGAAGGCAGCACCAGAGGTTTCGCGGTTTGCGTCTCCCAGTAGGCCAGGTGCGGCGAGCAGATGAGTGAAGGAGCCGGATCGCTGGTGTGTCTGAGATAGACTTTCTCTAGCGCGGAGGAGGCCCGCAGGATGACGCGCAGCCGTTCCGGACCAAGGTAAGGCGTCGCCAGCGACAGGAGCCCGGTCTCGAAAAGTCGCCGGCAGCTCTCCCGGCCGATCCGGTCGCGCCACCTCGCGTCGCGATCGGGAAAGGCATGGTGCAGATTGGAGCGCACCAGGCGACGACGCCGGCCGCCGAGGTAAAAGACCGCGTCGCCCATGCCGGCGGCCAGCGCCCGGAGGAGTGGTTCCGGCGCACGGGCCGTCAGCCAACCGAGGGCCTTGAGCAGAAAAAGGAGCAAGCGCTTGCGCGGATTACTTACGAGCCGGAGTGAGCGGCGCGAGGATTGCGATCGCGGCCTCGTTCTTGAACTCGCGCGCGATATCGAGCGCGGTCACGCCAAGCTTCGACACCACCTTGGGGTCGACGCCGGCGTCCAGAAACAACTTCACCATGTCGGCGCTGCCACTCGCGGCCGCCTCGTGCAGCGGGGTGCCCCCGCGCTCGCTCAACGCCTTGGCGTCGGCGCCGCCGGCGATGAGAGCCTTCGCAATGGCGAGTTTATCCTTGGCGGCCGCGTGGTGCAGGGGCGTCCAACCCATTTTGTCCAGCGTATCGGGCTTCGCCTTACGCTTGAGCAGCGCTTCGACGAGCGCGAGGTTGGCGCGCTCCACGGCCAGGTGGAGGGGCGTGCGGGAGCTGCGATCGGGAGCGTCGGGACTCGCGCCGGAGGCGAGCAGATGCAGCGCGATCTCGGTGCGATTGCGGAGTATCGCCTGATGGAGCGGGGAAAGGGAGGCATCCTTGCCCTTCCGCGCCGCCTCCGGGTTCTGCTTCAGGTGAGTCTTTACGTCGTCGAGGTCACCGCGCGCGATCGCCTCGTCGATGGTCGGATACTTGGTGATCGCGGGCGTGACGCTGGCGACACCCCGCGCCGGAACGACCACGCCCGCGCTCCAGACGATGCCGTTCAACACCAGCGTGCGGAAGGCGTCGTCCCGCCAGTTGCGGTGGAAATGCCCCCCGGTGAAACCGAATGCCCGGGTACCGGCACCGTTGTAAACCCAACCAAGCGTCTGGGCCTCGCCGCGCGCCAGCGCCGCGCGCACGGCGGGATTGCCGGAGCGCGGTCCGTCCTGCCCGAGTGTCTCCGGCGGAGGGAGCGCCTGCAGCACGGGCCTTATCCCCGGCGCGAGACGCAGGTGGTAGTACCACTCGTCCTCGAGCGCGAAGGAACCGACCCCGCGGGTGACCTCGTGCGGGGGCAGGATCGGCTCACGCACGGTCCACAGCGGATTCACCGACCAATCGGTTTCGAAACGTCCGCCCAGACGCTCCAACAAATGATCGGCAAGATCACCCGGTGAAGGCTCCACCGCGAAGTGCAGCACGGAAAGGCCGCGGCCGCGCGCGGCGTGGGCCTGCAGCTCCGCCACCCGCCCTTTGGCCACATGGCGGTCGAGCCCGTCGGAATAGAGCACCAGCGAAGCGGCCTCGCGCAGCAGCGCGTCTCCCGGCCAACCATCGACGACCTCCGCTCGCAGGGGCAGCCCGCTCGCGTTCAAGGCGTCGGCCAGCAGGCGCGCCCCGGCCGGAAAGCGGTGCTCACCCGGGCCGTGACTGGGCTCGCCGGCGGCGAAGACGATGAGCGCCGCGGCAGGAGTCGCGGCGAAAAGGGGCCACGCGAGGACCAAGGCGGCGAGGGGAGTGAGAAGGCGGGGGCGGATCATGGGGACGGTGGTCGCGCAGTGTGATGAAACGCCCCGATGTGTCGAGGCGGGCGACCGCGAGTCTGAAACCAATGCTCGCTCGCGCGCGTCATCCTCGGGGTGCCGGCCTCCGCTCCGGATTTCCCCGTTCATCCCATGAAAAGCCCATCCCTTATCGTAGGCGCGGCGCTGGCCGCCGCCTTGATCTGCCCGGTCGCCTTGCAGGCGGCGAAGGCGGAGCGCCGTGACAAAAGAAATCAGACGCCGGAACAACTGCCCGTCGCTTTCGCGGCCGCCGATACGGACGGCAACGGCTCGGTCTCCAAGGAGGAGTTTGTCGCGGCGCTGAAGGAGAAGTTGGGCGAGGGCGGGGCGGCTTCCAAATTCGCCTCACTCGACAAGAGCGCCGACGGGAAGCTCTCCAAGGAGGAGTACTCCGGCGGCACCACCGAGCGGAAGCGCCGCAAGAAGGACAAGTGATCGCAGACGGCCGTGTTTTCCCGCCGGCGGATGCCCGGCGCTGCGCCGGTTCGCTTCCGCCGCTTGCGGACTCTGCCGTTGACCGCTAGTTCCCCGCCGTCTCTTTCTGCTCCATGCCCGAGATCCCCGTCGCCCAGCTGGACCCCCGCCACCAGAAGCTCATCGAGAACGCGCGCATCGCGCTCGATCGCGGCAATCTGGAGTACGTGCTGGAGGTGACCGCGCAGGTTCTGAAGATGCAGCCGGGCTGCCTGCCCGTGCGAAAACTGCAGCGCGTCGCGCAGATGCGCGGTCTGAAGGGCCGCCCGGGAGGCTTCATGGGCAAGGCGATCAGCGGGCTGTCCGCCGCCCCTTTCATGTTCGGTTCGGCGAAGAAGGATCCGGCCAAGCTGCTGGAAAGCGCCGAGGGACTGCTGGCGAAGGATCCGACCAACATCCCCGCCCTCAAAATGCTGGCCGAGGCCGCGCAGGCTCTCGGGTTGCCGGAGACGGTCGCTTTCGCCCTGGATGCCGTGCGCGAGCTCGAACCGACCAACAAGGCCAACCTGCTCGCGCTGGGCGAGGCCTGGCTCGCCGCCGGCAAACCGACCGAGGCGCTCCGCACGGCCGACGAGATTCTCCGCGACAAGCCCAACGACGCCGATGCGCAGAATCTGATGCGCAAGGCCTCGGTGGCCCAGACGGTCGACAAGCACAAGTGGGACAGCCAGGCCGGCTTCCGGGACAAGCTGCGCGACGAGGCGCAGGCGCAGGCGCTGGAGCGCTCGGCCAAAATCGTCGCCGGGGATTCCGCGACCTCGCGGGTGCTCGAGGAGGCTCTCGGCCGGGTGGCGAAGGAGCCCAACAATCTCAACCACTACCGCAGCGTCTCCCAGGCCTATCGGCAGCTGGGCAATCTCGAGGAGGCGCTCGCGTGGGTGCGCAAGGCCCGCGAGCAACCCGCCGGCAAGACGGACGCCGCGCTCGACAAGCAGGAGACCGAGTTGGCGACGGCGGTCATCGAGAAACACATGAAGGACGCCGAGGCCGCCGTGGCGGCGGCACCCGGGGACGCCGCGGCCACCGCCAAGTTGGCCGCCGCGCGCAAGGAGCTCGCGGACTTCAAGCTGAACGAGGCGAGGCGCTACGTGGAGCGCTACCCGAATGATTTTCCGGCCCGGCTCAACCTCGGCCACCAGCTCGTGGAGGCCGGACAGGTCGACGCCGCGATCGCCCAGTTCCAGCAGGCCCAGAAGGGTCCTCAGGTGCGCGTCGCCTCGCTCATGGGCCTCGGTCGCTGCTTCAAAGCGAAGCGGCTCCACGACCTCGCGGTCGCCCAGTTCAATCTCGCGAAAGCCGATCTGGCCACGATGGACGACACCAAGAAGGACGTGTTGTACGAACTGGGTTCCTGCCTGGAGCAGATGGGCAAACCCGATGCCGCCATCGAGGAATTCAAGGCGATCTACAGCGAGGACATCGGCTTCCGCGACGTGGCCGACAAGATCAACGCCTACTACGCGTCCAAGGGCTGATCGGCCTCCCCCCGCTCAAACCGCCCGCTCCGCTCGCGCGGCCAGCCAAAGCGCGGAGCCGAGGAGCGCGAAGCTGGCCAGCAGGACGGCGGGATCGGCGGATTCCCCGAAAACCAAGATCGATACCGCGACACCGAGCGGAACCTTGGCGTTGTTCATCACCGCGAGCGTGGCCGGGGCCACCCGGGTGGCCCCGACGTTCCAGAGAAAGAAGCCGAGCCCGGACGCCCCGGCCCCGAGGTAAAGCAGGGTCAACCATTGCGGGGTCGTGAGTGACAGGGCGGGGGAGCGCCACAGGAGCGCAAGGCCGGCCGCCGCCGCCGCCCCGGCGTAAAGGACCGCGAAAATCTCCCGGTCGCGAAGCTGCGGATGGCTGATGCGCAGCCGACGGTAGAAAATCTGCCCGGCGGCGAACGCGGCGTTGGAAAGCTGCACCAGCGCCAGCCCGGCGAGGGTCACGCGCAAATCTCCGGAGCGCACCACGACGACCGCGGTCCCGGCGACCGCAACCAGCGCGGCCGCGAGCGCCCATGGACGCCAGCGCCGGTCCAGCGCGTCCGCGAAAAGCACCACAAGGACGGGCGTGGTGATCGTGAAGAGCGCCGCCTCGTAGGCGCGAAGGTACCGGAAGCTCTCGATGTACGATAGGTACATCACCCCGAACTGGAGGGCGCCGATGCCGGCCAGCCGTCCCGCGGTGGCGGCGGATAAACCGCGCCAGCGGAGAAAGGGCAGGAATACCGCGAGCGAAAGGCAGAGCCTCAGCGCGGCGACCAGGGTGGAGTCAACGTCCCCAAGGAAGCGCTTGATCAGCCCGAACGAGAAGGCCCAGAGAACGGAAACAAGGACCAGCAGCGCCATGCCCCCAGCGGCACATAACGGCTCGCGCGACGCAAGCCGTGGCGCGGTTCCCGTCGGTCAGAAGGTGCCCTTGACGCCCAGGGTGAGTTGCACGCCGTGGGTCATCTCCTGGTAGCGACGGGCGTAAGCCGGAGTCTGGGAGCCGTAGCGCTCGAGGATTTCGGGGCGGTCGAAGATGTTCTGGCCGTTGAAGTACAAAAAGAGATTGGGGCGCAGCTGCACGTCGACGTTGAGATCCACGGGAGTGCGACCGCGCACATACTCGTATGCGTCGGCGCCCAGCCCGGGAAGCGCCCCGCGCTGCTGGGTGCCGCGGTAGTTCCACTTCAACATCACGGTGACGGGCTTTCGCGACCACGAGAATCCCCAGTTCGCGCTTTCCGGCACGAAGGTGCCGAACTCCGCGTCCTTGTCACCGTCGAGATCGAGCTTGGTGCCGTTGGCGAAAACCTGCAGCGAGCGCCCCCAGGCCCCGAGGAACGCGAGCGAGTGGCGAACGTTGAACTCCACGCCCGAGACGCGGGCGATCCCGCCGAGGTTGTAGGTGGTCGAGAGACGCCAGCCGGCGTAGCGGGGATCGAGGTCCAGCGTCTGGAGATCGGCGGCGGTCGCGATCTTCACGACATTGCCGAAGAAGTCGCTGATGTCCTTGCGGAAAACACCCGCGCTGAGCAGTCCGCCCTGCTCGGTGTAGAACTCCAGGGAGAAATCGTAGTTGTCGGCGCTCCAGGGTTTCAGGCCCGTGTTCCGAATCGTGATGCGCCCCGGGATGTTGTCGGGGTCGGGAATGTTATCGTCGAAATCGGTCTCATCGATGGTCGCATTGGGAATGAGGTTGGTGAAGTCGGGACGGCCGTAGGTGCGCGCGTACGCCGCGCGCAGGAGAAGGTTTTCCCGCAGGTTCCAGGTGACGTGCACGCTGGGGTAGTACCCATCGTAGGAGCGGTTCGCGCGGAAGCCGCGGTCGGCACGGGTGAGTCGGACCTCCTCCAGCGAGCCGGCGGCACCGGCCTCGGGACGCCGGATGCGCGCGCCGTTGGCCGCATGGGCGAAGGCTCCTCCCGCGGTGCGAACCCAAACCGCATTGGGATCGTAGGCCACGCCTTCGCCCTTGGCGGTGGTGCGCTCGTAGCGCACGCCGGTGAGGATGCGGAGCCGGTTTTGCAGGAGGCCGAGCTCCGCCTGTGAATAAAGCGAAGTCACGCCCTCCTCGAGTCGCTCGGAATTATTGATGCGGAACTGTTCCTCCGAGGCGACCTGCGCCGGGGTCTTGGTCCAGTGGCCGGGATTGGCTTCGAAGCCGTCCCAGGCCCGATAGAGGGAAACCCAGGGCAGGTTGCGCAGGCCATAGAACTCCGGCTGGTTCACGTAATTTCGCATCCCGAAGGGCGCCGGGCTTTCGGCGGTGGTCGCGTTTCCATCGGGGCCGACGTAAGTCCAATTGATGCTCTGGCGTCGGACGTCACGCACCTTCACGCGCGAGAGACCGCCGATCTGGACGGCGGCGGGGAACGGCAGGAACCCGAGCGATCGGCGCACATCCAGCTTGGCGTTACGGAGTCCGTCGGTGATCGGCCGCGGCGTGGATTGGGCGGTGTTGAGGCGGTAATTGCCAAGGTCGCGCCAATCCACCTCGCGGTTGCTGTTGTCGAACACGCGGAGTTCGTAGGGGCGAAGGGTGTTGATGGCTCCGAGGGTGACGCGCGCCGGATTGGTGAGGGCGATGCCGAGGGTGCGGAAGCGACCCTCGCTCGTGTCGTAGTAGCCGCCCCAAGCGCGGGAGAGCCCGAGGCCGCCGACGATCCGCCAGGTGCCGTCGTCGAAACGGTAACGGAGGCTCGCCGCCTGGGTGTCGAGGCGCTGCACCACGGATGCTCCCGCTCCCATGAGCGCCACGCCGCCTCGCCCGGTGGCACCGGCGGTGAAGTCCGGGCCGAAGGTCAGGCCCGCGCCGGGAGTGACCGACGGGGTGGCGGCGGTGCCGGTGGTGAAATTGATCGAGGCATTGGAGCGGTCGGCGATGAAGCGGCTGCGTTCGACACTCAGCGAAAGCACCCCGTTCGCATGGGGACGCCAGTCGGCCTTGACCGCACCGGACTGGCGGGCGGTCAGCCGCGGCACGCTGATCACCTGGTAGGAATTGAGGAACGGACGCTCGACACTCGCGCCCGTGCCGGCGGCGTTGGCGGTGTAGCCCTTGGTGGAGCGTTGCTGCTCCACGAAACGCGACTGCACCTGCCCGGTGATGACCAGGCCGAAGTCGCGGTTGACCGGCAGCGTGTAGTCGAAGTTGAAGCTTGGCCGCACCTTGTGGATCATTTCATCCGACACATGCGGCTCACGGGTGAGGCTGAGCCGGTTGTGGATCCCGGCGAGGCTCGCGCTGTAGCGGAACTGGGCTGTCTTCCGCTCGAACGCGCTCTTGCTCACCATGTCGATCGAGCCCGACATCGAGTCGGCGGGCGTGGAAGGCGTCGGCACCTTGGTCACCTCGAGGCGGGAAATGTTGTTGATCGAGACCTCCTTGAACTGGAACACCCGCGAGGCCCCCTGTGGATTTCCGGTGTTGGCCATCTCCATGCCGTCCGTGGACAACACCGCCATGCTGGTGGGGAAGCCGCGCACCGAGACGGAAGCCACCGATCCGCCGGACTCGGTGTCGTACTCCGCCGTGATTCCCGGCAGGTATTTGAGGAACTCGCCGACGTTGCCGTCCATCACGTCGCCCAGCGAATCGGCGGCCACCACCGTCTTGATGTTGGGCGCAAAGCGCTGCTCGTTGATCGCGATCGAGTCGTTGTCGGTCTCGCGGGCGGAGGCCACCGTGAAGGCGTCGAGGCGCACCACGTCCCCCTTGCCGAAGCGGGCGGCGCTCGAGAGGCCGAAGTCCTGCGTGACAACTCCGCCGCCGGTGACGGCCACGGACGCGCGCTGGCTGTCGAGTCCGGTGTAGAACACCTCGAGGGTGGCGGTGCCGGCGGGCACGTTGTTCAGGCGGTAGGTGCCGTACTGGTCCGTGAACGCCACGAGATCGGTACCAGGAACGGAAACTCGCGCGTTGCTGAGGTAGACGCCGCTGACGAGGTTCTGCACGCGGCCGGTGATACCGCCGGTGGCGGGTTGGGCCGCACGCGCCGGATGGAAAAGACCGGCGAATAGGGTGAGCAGGGCTAGGAGGTTAAGCAGGCGGTTCATGGCGGGGGGAAGTTCCGGAAACGAAAAGCGGAGAGTTGTCAGGGACGGTGGCGAGGCAACTCGGCCTTGAAGTCGCCCAGACTGGACCAGTGAAGGCGCTTGTTGAGGTCAACCTCGGCGACGACGACCGTGCCCCAGTCGCTGGCCTGCGCGAGCAGGCGCCCGTCCTGACCGTACACTCCGGAGACCATCCAGTCCTGCTTCGCGTCGGTGTGGGTGCTGCTCACGACGTAGACGTGGTTTTCGCAGGCACGGGCGGCAGCCAGGAGCGGGTTGCAGCCCATGACGGGGAAGGCGATCACCTCCGCGCCGCGGTTGGCGAGTTCACGGGCGATCTCGGGAAAAAAGCCGTCGTAGCACACCATGAGGCCCACCTTGCCGAAGGCGGTCTGGAAGACCGGGTATTCCGAACCCGGGGTGATGCCGCCCTCGATCTCGCCGCGAGGCAGGCAAATCTTCCGGTATTTCCCGAGGTAGCCGCCATCGGGACCGATCAGGGCGGCGATGTTGTAAATGAGCGGGCCGTCGCGTTCGACGAGCCCCACCACCAGATGGAGACGGTGCTCGCGCGCCAATCGGCCGAAATACTCCGTCGATGGGCCGGGCACGGGTTCCGCCACGGCGGCATAGTTGGTTCCGGCGCCGAATGTCACCACCTCCGGCAACACCACAAAGTCCGCCTTCTGCCGCGCAGCGTCCGCGATCAACGGCGCGAAAGCGTTGCGGCGGGCCTCCGGCGTTCGCGCCTCACGCGGTACAAAGTGAACCGCCGCGAGGCGCACGATACGCGGTGCCGCAGCCGGCGCGGGCGCGAGACTCACCTCCGCCCACTCGACCTGGGCGTTCGCCGCCCAGCGGAACTCAAGTTCAACCAGTGCCCGGGTGGCCGCCGCGGGTGCCCGATAAGCGCCGCTCACTTCCGTCCAGCCCGGGGCAGCCTCGGCGCCATCATCGGGGTACTCCGGTTCGGCGCGCGGCTTGCGACCGGGTTGATAGGAGGCGGTCGAAGGTTCATCGCGCATCACGGGTTTGCCCTGGTCGTCCTGCCAGAGGATCCGCGCGACGGCGGCACGGCGCCCGTCGGCGTTTCGCACGCGTCGCAGCGAGGAAAAGACGTAGTTCGCTCCGCCTTCGACCTGGAACAGGCGTTGCCAACGTCCGATGCGGCCGGGTTGGGCGTCCGAGGAAATCACCAAGGAGCCAGTTCCCTTTGGGCCGCCGGCGGGGTCGTAGCCGAAGCGTGGGGCGATCTCCTCGCGCAGGATCACGGCCGACCAACCGGGAGGGGCTTCAAACGGGGGAACGGCCGCGGTGACCAGCGCCGGGATCGCGAAAAAAATAAACCGGAGGTTCATGGGAAGGGGTGGAAGAGGGGTTCAACGAGATGGGTCTAGGCGCGCCACGAGGTGGATTCCGATCGTCGCTCGATAGTACGATCATCGCGCCGCACGCCGTATAACCCGGAGGCGGTGCGCCTCGCTGTCCCCGATATAGATACCTCCGTCGGCGTCAGCGAAAATGCCATGCAGTCGCGCGAGGCGGCAGGCGAGGGCGGGTCCGTCGGGTCCGTCGCCTTTTTCTCCGGTCCCGGCGATCAACTCGATGCGTCCAGTGCGCGCGTCGATCATCCGCACACTGTGGCTTTCAGTGTCGGCCAGCCACACGTTGCCGGTCGCGTCGATCGCGATGCCCTTGGGACCGGAAAGGGCGGCCTCGAGTGCCGGACCGCCATGACCGGTGAAGCCTTTCTTCCCGGTTCCCGCGACGTGGTGGATCGTACCCCGCGCGGGGTCGATGCGGACCACCTGGTTGCCCTCGCGCGTGGCCAACCAGAGGTTGCCGGCGCGGTCGAAATCGATCGAGCGCGGTCCGCGCAAGGGTGTGCCCGCGATCGGCGCGCCGTCGGGCGTGTCACCGGGCCGGCCGGTGCCGGCGAACGTGGAGATGATTCCCGTGCGGGCGTCGATGCGACGGATGACATGGTTCCCGATGTCGCAGATGAAGAGATTTCCGACGCGGTCGAACTGGATGCTGTGCGGCTGCCGGAAGCGGGCCGCGCGCGCTGGACCGCCGTCACCGGAGTAGCCGGGTTGGCCGTCGCCGGCGATCGTGGTGATCACACCGGTCTTCGAGTCGATCTTCCGCACGGCGTGATTCGCCATGTCGACGACGTGCAGATCGCCCGCCGCGTCGAAGCGGATTTCGTGCGGCAGGTTGAAGGTGGCGAGCCGAGCGGGACCTCCGTCACCCCCGAAGCCTTTTCCGCCGGTTCCGGCGATCGTGGTAATGACGCCATCCGGCCCGATACGGCGGATTCGCTGGCCGGTGTACTCGCAGAACCACAAGGCGCCGTCGGGTCCGCGCACGACGCCGAACGGATTATCGAGCTTCGCTCCGTGCGCGGGTCCTCCGTCGCCGGAGAACCCCCTCGCGCCCGTGCCCGCGACGGATTCGATGGTCCAGCTGGAAGCGAGGCCGCGGGACGCCGGCAAGAGCAGCGCGGCGAGCAGGAAAAGGGTGGGGCGTGGGAGCCGGGGCATGTTCGTATTCACGCCGCGCCGGGCACGGCGTCAACGCGGTGCGTCGCGGAGGGTTGCTCCCTTTCGACCCTGCAATCCTCCGGGAGAGCGGTGATACCCCTCGGGTGGCGCGCGGATCCGCTAAAGCATCGACCCCGGCGGACGGATTTTCTATTACCGACTCATGAACGCTCCTCCCCGTACGCGTCGCAGGTTTGTCCGGGATGTTATGGCGGTGGCGGGCGGTGCTGTCGCGGCCGGTTCGCGGCTTCGGGCGGCTCCGGCACCCGCCTGGAC
>CAXRGI010000209.1:0-3973 GCA_964229935.1 Opitutales bacterium | reverse complement strand
GCTGGAGCGCGGGGCGGATGCCGCCGACGCCCGGAGCGGCTACACGCCGCTGCACGTCATGGTGTGGGTGCGGAAGGCGGACCGCGGGGAGGACGAGGGCTTTCCCGAACCCCGGGTCACCGGCCCGGTCACGAGCGTCCAGCTCGTGCGTCGGCTCGTCGCCGCCGGTGCCAGGGTAAATGAGCGTCTCGCCGGCGGCCCTTCGGGCGGCGGTCGGATCGCCCGCAAGGGCGCGACGCCCTTCCTGCTCGCGGCCGACACGGCCGATCTCGAGTACATGAAGCTTTTGCTGGAACTGGGCGCCGATCCTCGCATCCCGAACGCCGACGGCGCGACGGCGCTGATGGCGGCCGCGGGTCTGGGGACGCGCGCGGCGGGCGAGGAGGCGGGCACCGAGGACGAGGCGCTCGCCGCCGTCGAGTTCCTGCTGGGCCTCGGGGCCGATCTCCACGCGGTCTCGAGCCATGGGGACACCGCCATGCACGGCGCCGCCTTCGCGAACTTCCCGCGGGTGGTGCGTCTGCTCGCGGCGCGGGGCATGCGCATCGATGTCTGGTATACCCGCAATCAGCGCGGTTGGACACCCCTGCTCATCGCCGAGGGGCACCGGTTCGGAAACTTCAAACCGTCCTTCGAGACGGTCGACGCCATCAAGCGGGAGCTCGTAGCGCAGGGCGTGACGCCTCCTCCGCCGACGCCCGTCACGCCGGTGATTGGCTACGGGAACTGATTCCCGTGGAGCGGAGCCCCTGCCGGCGGCGTCTGTTCCGGTAAACCCGGATCGGCGTCGACTCGTGGCGAGGGTTCCGGGAGAAGCTCCGGACCGTTTTTCCCATGCGTCTGATCCGCCTTGGCCTCGCGATTCTTTGTCTCTCTTCCGCCCTCGCCGCCGCACCGGTGCCGGTGGGAGCCGCCCGCATCGACATCACCCCGGAGCTGCCGATCCGGCTCACCGGATACACGAACCGGCCCACCGAGGCGGACCGGGTGGGGGAACGCATCCAGGCGCGAGCCTTGGCGATCGGTGGCGACGCGGAGGGGCCGGCGCTCGTGATCGTCGCGGAGGTGCTCGCGGTCCCGGAACGTCTCACGGAGGCGGTCGTGGCGGGCATCCGGGCGCGGCACCCTGTTCCGCGCGAGCGGATCGCGGTGTGTGTGACGCACCAGCACACGGGTCCCGTGATCGCGGGAACCGCTCCCTTCATGTTTTCGCGCGACCTGCCGGCCGACGAGCTGACGCGGATCGAACGCTACGCGGCGACCCTGGAGCGGAAGCTGATCGAGGTCGCGCTCGCGGCGTTGGCCAACCGGCGGCCGGCGGAGCTCTCGTGGGCCCAGGGCCGGGTGGATTTCGCGGTGAACCGGCGGCGGATCGTCGACGGCAAAGCGGTGGGTTACACCGACCAGCCCGGCGGGCCGGTCGACCATGCTTTGCCGGTCATGCGCGCGGCCGAGGCGAGCGGATCCGTGCGCGCGGTGCTGCTTAATTACGCGTGCCACTGCACGACGCTCAAGGGCGGTGACAATTACGTGCATCCCGACTGGGCCGGCGACGCCGCGCGGCGGATCGAGACGTCTCATCCCGACGCCGTCGCCCTCGTCGCGATCGGCTGCGGGGCCGACTCCGATCCCCAGCCGCGCGGCTTGGCGGCGGTCGGCAGGCACGGCCGGACGATCGCCGACGAGGTCGCGCGGCTGTTTGCCGGGAAAATGCGGCCGATCGGCGGAGTGAGTCGCGCGAGTTTTCGCCGGCTGGAGATCCCGTTCGACCGCGAAGTGACGCGGGCGGAGCTGGAGTCACGGCTGAACCTTCCGGTGATGACCTCGTATCCCGCGCGCAAATTTATCGCGGAACTGGATGCAGGCCGCGCGTTGCCGAAGGCCGTGCCTTACCCGGTGCAGACCTGGCGGTTCGGCGGCGACCTCGCGATGGTCTTCCTCGGAGGTGAAGTCGTCGCGGAGTACGCCCTGCGCCTGCGTCGCGAGCTCGGCGCCGACCGCGTGTGGATCAATGCGTATGCCAACAGCGTGCCCTGTTACATCCCCTCGACACGCGTGCTGGCCGAGGGTGGCTACGAGGCGGAGCGCGCGATGGATTTCTACGGCCTGCCCACCCGGCTCGTCGGGGACGTCGAGGAGCGCATCATCTCCACCGTGCACGACATGCTGCGCTGATCAGCGCCCGCGGCGTTGACTCACGCCATGCCGCTGGCGCGCAGAATGGTTTCGGCGGAGAGGAGTTCCTCGTCGAGTGAGAGGGAGAGCGGCTTTTCGCCGCGGATCGCGGCGGCCAGCTCGATGAAATCGTCCTCGTACCGACGGTACGGAGGCAGCGGCACTTCCTGGGCGCCCTTCTTGTAAGGGCCCGCCGCCTCCGCGAGATCGATGACGAGTTTCCCCGGCTCGATGGGAGACAAGGTGGCGGTTCCCCGGCTGCCGATGACCTCGAAGGAGCGGGGCGGAGAGCCGGCGGACTGGAGCGCGGTGTTGATGATCACGGCCCGCGCGCGGTCGTACTCGAGCACGGCGAGATTGTTGTCACGCAGTTCGTCGTCGGGGCGGCCGTGCCGGGCGAGAAACGGCGTGACCGCCTTGGGTCGCCCGAGCAGGCGCACGGTGGCGTCGATGAGGTGTGAGCCGAGCTCAAACATCGAACCGCCTGCGAACTGCCCCCATTCGCGGCGGCGGTCGGGGGCGAGGAAGTTGGCGATGAATCCGCGGACGAGATGGATATCTCCCAGCCATCCGGAGCGGGCGGCCTGCAGGATTGCGAGGAAGCCGGGGTGGTAGCGCCACATGAAGCCAACCTGCACGAGGAGTTTCCGCTCCCGCGCGAGGGAAACGATTTCCTGCATGTCGGAAAGGCGCGCCACGGGCGTCTTTTCGAGGTGCAGATGCCGGCCGGCCCGGAGGGTGAGGAGGGCGTGGGCGGCATGGTCGCGGATCTCCGATTCAACGGCCACCACCTTGGCCCGCTGCAGCAATTCCTCCTGCGTCACCATCCGCGCCCCGAGCCGCTCGCAGACTCCCCGGGCGGCGGGCGACGGATCGCAGACGCCGACGAATTCCCAATCGGGCGACTTCAGCGCCAGCTCAAGTTTCGCGGGACCGTGCGAGTAGGTGACTCCGAGAAAACCGATGGGAATTCTCGGGCGGGCGGAGGCGGAGGACGCGCGGAGGCCGGAAGTGAGTGCCGCGCTGGAGGCGGAGGCGGCGGCGATGAAGTGGCGGCGGTTCATGAAGAATTTGGGCTTAGAGGCGGAAGAGCCGGCGGGCGTTGCCCGAGAGGACCTTGGCGCGAGTCTCGGCGGGAAGGCCAAGCGAAAGGAAGGGATCGAGGATCTCGCGCGGCTGTACCCACGGATGGTCGCTGGAGAAGAGCAGCCGGTCGGGACCGCTGAAATCGAGGGCGAACCGCATCGCCTCCGGCAGCGGGGAGACGATGTCCATGTAGATGGAGCGCACGTACTCGCTCGGACGCCGCTTGAGGTTCTGGGGCCCGCGCTTCAGCACGGTGACCTGGTGGTCGAGACGCCCGACGATGTAGGGCAGCGTGCCGCCGAGGTGGGGGCACACGAGCTTGAGGCGGGGGAACTCGTCGAGCAGGCCCGACATCACGAGGCGCGTGAGCGCGATGGTGTTGTCGAACATGTTTCCGAGCGTGCTCGTCATCTCGTACGCCTTCACCAGGTCAGTCGTGATCGGCTTGGCCGGATGCAGGAGCACGGGCACGTCGAGCTCGACTGCCCGCGCAAAGAGCGGACGGAACTCCGGCTCGTCGGGGAATTTCCCGGCGAGGTTGGTGTAGACCAGCCAGCCTTTCATCCCGAGTTGGCGCACGCAACGGTCGAACTCCACGAGGGCGGCCTTGATGTCCTGGGTCGGCAGCACGCAAAGCCCGAAGAACCGTCCCGGGTGGCGGCGGACCAGGCCGGCGATGTAGTCGTTCGCGATCCGGGCCACCTTGGGGCCG
>CAXRGI010000208.1:0-2330 GCA_964229935.1 Opitutales bacterium | reverse complement strand
CGGAAACCGTGCGCGCGGCGACACCGCTGTCGCCTGCGGAGTTGGAAAAGGCGCGCCTGCAATTCCTCGAGACCTACCTGAAGAAGTTGCCCTGACGGGTATGCCGGTCCTGTCGCTCCACCGCGTACCTCCGGATAGGTCCGGGATTTCGAGGCCTCGCGTGCTCGGACTCCTGCTTTCGGCGGTCGTGTCACTGGCGGCCGGTTTCGTCTTGGTTCCTCCGGGAACCGCGGAGAAGGCGATCGTGGCGGGCGGTTATTTCTACATCCTGGCGGTGGTCCTGCTTTGGTTGGTGCTGGCGGGCCGTGTTCTGGGACGGAGCTTTGAGCGTTGGAGGGAAAAGCCATTTCCACCGCGCACGGTGGTTTTCGCGGGGCTGGCCTGCGCGATTTTTTCCGCCACCTCGGATGACCTGGCGCCCAAGGTGCTCTTCGACGAGCACGTGGTGCAGGGAACCGCCTGGCACCTGCATGCGACCAAAGAGGTCGGTACCCCGGTGCGGGCCTACGATGTCGCGGGAAGCTGGACCGCGATCGATGTCTACCTCGACAAGCGGCCATACCTTCTCCCGTTCCTCATCTCCCTCGCCCACGACCTCACGGGTTACCGCCCGCTGAATGCGTTTGCCCTCAACGTTCTTTTGGCGGCGGCCTGCCTCGGATTGGCGGGCTGGATCGCGGGACACCTGACCGGTTCGCGCGGCGCGTCGGTGCTGGTCATGGTGCTGCTCGCGACGACCCCGTTGTTCGGTCAAAATGCGACAGGTTCCGGGTTGGAGATGCTGAACCTGACGCTCATCGCCACCCTCGCGGTTGCGGGAATCCTTTATCTCGACGTTCCGGAAGACCCCGATCGGCTCTCTCTGCTGGCGGTCACGACCGTGTTGCTGGCGCAAAGCCGCTATGAGTCCGTCCTGTTCTCGGTCGCCGCCGCGGGTATCATCGTGACGGGGTGGTGGCGGGCGCGCCGGGTGCTCATGCCGTGGCCTTTGCTGGCGACGCCGCTGTTGCTGATCCCGTGGGCGTGGCACAGCCGGATTGTGGACTCGCGCCCGCAACTCTGGGAGCTGCGCGAGGGTGAATCCGCTCGTTTCAGTTGGCGTTACGTCTCCGGCAATCTCGAGGGCGCGTGGGAGTTTTTCCGGTCGGTGTCGCCCGATCAGCCGGGTTCGCTTGCGCTCGTCCTGCTCGGGATGGCGGGCGCCTTCGCGCTGGTGGCGCGCATCCTGCGACGTTCGCCGGCGCCTCTGCCCGCCGGGGCGGTGGCGGTCGGCTGGGTGGGTCTGGGCGTGGCGACCCACTTCGTCGTGGTGCAGTTTTATTATTGGGCGAGGTTCGACGAGCCCGTCACTGCGCGTTTCGCCCTGCCGACATTACTGATGCTCGCCTTGCTCGCCGGGGTCCTCGTGCGGCTAGTGCCGCTCCCGCGCCCGATCGTACTGAGGGCCGCCTTCGCCGGCTGGTTGATCTGGATGGTGGCGAGCGGGGCGCCCGCTTTCGCGCAGCGGCTCTACACGGAACGCAACCTCGTCCGTCACGAGGTCGAATGGGAAGTGGCACAGGCTCGAGCCCGGCGCGGCCCCGTCCTGGTCATCACCTCCAAGGCCACCCTGCCTTTCGTGCTGGAGCGAATCCCGGCGGTTAATCTTTCCGTCGCCCGGCTACGCGGGCCCGAGCTGGCCTGGCATCTGGAGCGCGGCACCTTCCGCGAGGTGCTGGTCACCCAGGTTGTTCGGCCGACCTCGGCGGAGGGAGACGCGGCGGTTGATCCTGCGGACGCTCTGCCGGAAGGCTTCCGGTTGGAGCCGATCGAACGGAAGCGGTTCGGTGCGCGCTGGGTGCGCCTCAGCCGCCTGATGGCGGTGGAGCCGGCGGCTTCGGCGCCGCGGCCGGCGGATTGACGGGCCGGCCTGCCGCAGCCGCCTCGAGGGCCTGCTGCCAGTCACGGATGGCCCCGCCAGTGGTCGCCGCGATCTCCGACCCTTCAAGCCGGAAAACGAGGATGGAGTAGCCGATTATCGCGACCGGTCGTTTGAGGCGGAGGTAGTGGCAAAGACGCGCGAAACGCAGGCTCTCAAAGGTCGTCCAGCCGGCCCGCCATTTTTCCCGCGGTGCCTTGGTCAGGAGTTCCTCGCGGCGCGCAGGGTCGTCCTGAAACGCGAGGAAGTCGGATTCCAGCTCACGCAGGCGTTGGAACTCCGCCTCGAACTCCGCGGTCCACGGCCCGCGGTGCCGGCTGTAGACCTGCTGCAGCATGGTCGCGCTCACCGCGTAGACTCCCGGTTCCATTCGGTGCCATCGCCGTGCGGTGCCGACTTCGGGGAGCGCGGG
>CAXRGI010000207.1:0-19923 GCA_964229935.1 Opitutales bacterium | reverse complement strand
ACACGCGGGGTCGACTGGCAGCCGCTGTCCGCCCAGGTGGCGCGCCTGCTCGAGGCCCTCGACTACCTCGGCGCGCCGCTGCCGGCGGACGAGCGCGCCGCGCTGCGCGCCCTGACGGCCGACGTTCCCGAAGCCGTCACGCGCTTCCAGGAGATTCTCGACCGCCATTGCCTCGCGTGGGTGCAGATCAATCCGGAGATGCGGGTGAAGGCCGGAGCCGGACCCGCGCGCCCCGCGCTAGTGGAACAAGGCTGGAGCCAGTTTCTGATCAAGGTCCTCAACGAGAGTGGCACGACGGCGGCCCTGCGTGTCACGAGCCCGCAAGGAGGACGGTTGTTCAACTCGCCGCCGGAGGAAGTCGCCCAGCGGTGGCTGGAACTGCAGACGTTCGACGCGCAGCCGCTCAGGCCGACGCTGGGCGGACTGCCCGTGGAATACCGCATCGTTCAGCTTTACAGCCGTGATGCCGGCAAGCGGGAGGCCCGCCTCACGTTCGATGTCGGACAGGGCACGCAGGACCTAGGCTTTCGCAGCGATCTCGACCTGCTTTTTGACTGCGCCCCCGCCCACCCGGTTAAACTCCGCATCCGCGATGAGAACGGCGCGCCGACCACCGCTTCACTGCTGGTGCGCGACCCTCGCGGCCGTGTCTACCCCTCGCAGGCGAAGCGTCTTGCGCCTGACTTCGCCTTCCAACCCCAGATTTACCGCGCCGACGGCGAGGTGCTGCGCCTTCCCGCGGGCACCTACGACGTCGAGTTTCAGCGCGGCCCCGAATCATTGGCGGTCCGCCGTAAACTTGAGGTGAAGGGCGATTCCAACTGGGCGTTCCAAGTGGAGCGTTGGATCGATCCCGCCGCGTTCGGCTGGATTTCCGGCGACCACCACATCCACGCCGCGGGGTGCGCCCATTACACCAACCCGACCGAGGGCGTGCATGCCCCCGACATGATGCGCCACATCCTCGGCGAAGACGTGAAAGTAGGCGCCAATCTAACCTGGGGCCCGTGCTTCGATTACCAGAAACGCTTCTTCACCGGCCGGGAGGACGCGGTCTCCTCGTTCCCCTACCTCCTGCGCTACGACGTCGAGGTAAGCGGCTTCGGCTCCCACCAAAGCGGACACCTCTGTCTCCTGCGTCTGCGTGAGCAGATGTACCCGGGTGGCGAGTCCAGCGCGCACTGGCCGACCCTGGGACTGAACACGCTCCGCTGGGCGAAGAAACAGGGCGCGGTCGTGGGCCCCGCGCATTCGGGCTGGGGGCTGCAGCCCTTGCTGCCCGGCGCGACCGAGGGAGCCCATAGCGGCAACTCGGGCAACGCACGTGTCATGACACACGAGTTGCCGAATTATATCGTGCCGCCTTTCAACGGGATCGGCGCCAACGAATACATCGTCGACGTTACCCACCTCGTGCCCGGCCCCGACGGCAAACCGGTTCCCGCCGTGGATTTCATCTCGACCGTCGACACGCCTTACCCGTGGGAACTCAACATCTGGTACCACACGCTCAACGCGGGATTCCGGACGCGCATCAGCGGTGAGACCGACTTTCCCTGCATCTACGGCGAACGCGTCGGCCTGGGCCGCAGCTACGTGAAACTCCCCGCAACCTATACCTACGACGATTGGTGCGAGGGCATCCGCGCCGGCCGCAACTACGTCGGCGACGGCAAGAGCCACCTCATGGAGTTCACCGTGCACGCCGGCGGGCGTAGCGTCCGCATGGGCGAGAACGGTAGCGAACTGTCCCTCTCCGCTCCGGGTCCGATCCGGGCGAACCTGCGGGTCGCGGCCCGACTTGCGCCGGAACCCGACCTCGCCGTCCGCGGAAAGAGCCCCTCGCAAAAGCCGTATTGGGACATCGAGCGGGCCCGCATCGGCGACGGGCGGGAGGTCCCGGTCGAGCTCATCGTGAACGGCCAGACGGTCGCGCGGCGCACGCTCCTTGCGGATGGCCGGGCGCAGGACATCGAGTTGTCCGCCGAGCTGGCGCGCAGCAGCTGGGTGGCCGTCCGCATCCTGGGCTCCTCGCACACCAACCCGGTTTTCGTGGTCGTGGGGAACAAACCCATCCGGGCCTCGCGACGCAGCATCGAGTGGTGCCTCAAGGGAGTCGATCAATGCTGGTCCCAGAAGGAACGCTTCATCCGGGCGGAGGAGCATGCCGACGCCGTTTCCGCCTACGAACACGCCCGCCAGGTCTACCGGCGCCTACTCGCCGAGGCCGAAGTCGACTGAGCCATGCGCACTGCGATCCTCTTGTTTTGCCTGCTGATTTCCTCCGCGACCGCGGCTGGTCCGCGGCCTGCCTTTCCCGGAGCAGAGGGCTGGGCCGCCAACACTCCCGGCGGTCGCGGCGGCCGAATTCTCCGCGTCACCACCCTCGCCGCCGAGGGCCCGGGGTCGCTCTCCGAGGCTCTCGCCACCCGCGGCCCGCGCATCGTGGTCTTCGAGGTGGGCGGAGTGATCGACCTCGCGGGAAAGATCATCGAGGTGAGGGAGCCCTTCCTCACGGTCGCCGGCCAGACCGCCCCCTCGCCCGGCATCACGCTCATCCGCGGAGGCCTGCTCATCGGCTCCCACGATATTGTCATCCGCCACGTTCGCGTGCGCCCCGGCGAGGCCGGACACGCGAAGGCGAGCGGCTGGGAGCCCGACGGCCTCTCCACCCTCCAGCACTCGCACAACATCATCGTCGACCATTGCTCGTTCACGTGGGGCATCGACGAGAACCTCAGTGTCTCGAGCAAACCGTTCGAGGGCGCGGGACCGGAGGAATGGAGACGTAACGCCTCCCGCCGTATCACCTACAGCCGCAACCTGATCGCCGAGGGACTCAACCGTTCCACCCACAGCAAGGTCACCCACTCCAAGGGCAGCCTGATCATGGATAACTGTTCCGAGATCCTGCTCCTCGGGAACCTCTGGTCCTGCAACATTGAGCGGAACCCGCAGATCAAGGGCGGCTCGTGGACCGCGACCGTCAACAACCTGATCTACAATCCCGGAGTCACCGCCATCCATTACCACCTTAACGACCGACTCTGGCAGAAGCGCCCGCCCGTCACCGGCCGGGCGGATGTCGTCGGCAACGTCCTGCGCCACGGCGCCGACACGCTGGCCGGTCTCGCGCTCGTCCGTTTCGTCGGCAACGGCGACCTCGACCTGCACGAGTCGGACAACCTCGCGTTCGACCGGGAGGGCAAACCGCTCGCGGTGGTCTACGAGGACAACCGTTACGGCGGTAAGATCATCCCTCGAAAGTCACCCGTGCATTGGCCGGCGGGCCTCCGGGCGCGGCCCGCCTCCGCCACGGAAGAGGAGGTGCTGCGAGAGGCCGGAGCGCGGCCATGGGATCGCGACGAGATCGACCAGCGGATCGTGCGCCAGGTTCGGGAACGGTCGGCTCGGGTCATCGACAGCGAGCAGCAGGTCGGCGGCTATCCGCCCGTGAAACCGGCGACCCGCCTCGCGTTCAATCCCGCCGAGTGGGATCTCGAGACGATGGAAAGAGTCCGACCCGCCCAGCCATGAACAAACGTGCCGTCGCCCTCGCCCTTTTTCTTCCCGCTCTGGCCGCGGCCGCGCCGGCGATTCCCCGGCACGACCTGCCCACCGGCTTCGAGCTCGTCATCGCGGCCGCTCCGCCGATCGTCCGCCACCCCATCATGGGCTGCCTCGACGATCGCGGCCGCCTCTTCATCGGAGATTCCGCGGGTGTGAACTGGACGCAGGAACAGCTGGATTCCAATCCACCGCACCGCGTGCTGTTGCTGGAGGACACCGACGGCGACCGCGTCTTCGACCGCGTGACCGTCTTCGCCGACCGCATGACCTTCCCCCAAGGTGCCTGCTGGCTGGATGGCTCGCTCTATGTCGCGTCGCCTCCCGGCATCTGGAAGCTGACTGACCGTGATGGTGACGGTGTCGCCGACGAACGCGTGATGATCGTCGGTGGTTTCGAGCACACCGGGAACGCCGCCGACGTGCACGGCCCGTTCCTCCACCCCACCAACGGCCGCCTCTACTGGTGCCACGGCCGCAAGGGCCACAAGGTCGTGCGGCGCGACGGTTCCGTGGTGCACGCGGGCAAGGCGTCCGGCATCTGGTCCTGCCGTCCCGACGGCGAGGACGTGCAGTGGCACTCCCTCGGTTGCATGGACAACCCGGTGGAGGTGGATTTCACCCCCGACGGCGACATCATCGGCGTGGTCAACCTCTACTACAACCAGCCGCGCGGCGACACCCTCGTGCACTGGCTGCCGGGAGGAGCCTACGAGCGGACGGACCTGCTCGACGTGATCGCGGACCTGCCGCGAACGCTCGAGCGGATGCCCGTGGTTCACAATTACGGGCACGTGGCGGTCTCCGGCTTCACCCGCTACCGATCCGGCGCCTTCGATCCCGCGTGGCGCGACGACCTGTTCGTGACCTTCTTCAACACGCAGAAGGTCGTGCGGACGCGCCTGATTCCCACCGGATCAACCTACACCGCGACCCAGCACGATTTTCTCCGCATTCACGACTCCAACGTCCATCTGACCGACGTGATCGAGGACCGCGACGGTTCCCTGCTGGTGCTCGACACGGGCGGCTGGTTCCGGCGCGGGTGCCCCGCCAGCCTCGAGGAGCGCCCCGACATCCGCGGCGCCATCTACCGGGTACGCGCCATCGCGCCCAAGACTCCGCCGGATCCCCGGATAGAGCGTCCGGCGCCCGTTGTCCCTTTGGCCGAGGCCAGGACTCCCCGCGAACAACGCCGCGCGCTCGAGGCCATCGCGGCGGTCAGGGCGATCACGCCGGCAGAGCGTACGGCACTGTTGACCCTCCTCGGAAAAACAATCGATCCGGCGCTCGAGCACGCAGCCATGTACGCGGGTTTGGTAACGCGCGCATTCGGCCTGGACGACCTGCGTCGTGCGACGGCGCCGGACGCCCGTCGACGTTTACTGAGAATTCTTGAGCAGACGCTTCCCGCCGGATCCGCGCTCGCGGAATTGAGCACCGTCGCCCTGGACGACACCCGCTCGTTACACGAGGAGCTCGCGGACTCCGCCCGCTCCGTGTTGGCGCGCGACCGTGGGTCAGCCGAGCGACTCGCGCCGGAGTTCCTCCGGACGCTCGCCTCGGCCCGAGTGGCGACGTCCCAACTTCAGCTCATCGTCGCGGTGCTCGCTCCAGCCCCGCTGACCCCGGCAGGTACGGGCATTATCACCCGGATGCTGGAACATCCGGTGTCTGAGGTTCGCCAAGCCGCCTGGCGGCTCATGGCCCGAAACCCGCTTCCGCGACCGCCCGCCGATTGGGTGGAGCGTCTCGAAGCCAACCTGGCGGCCGCCTCGCCGGCGGAAATGACCGTTCTTTTGCCGGCGGTGGCGCAGCTCACGGACCCGCGACTCGCCGCGGCGCTGGGCCGCTACGCCGAAGTAGAAGGCCGTCCGGTCGCGCTGCGCGTCAAGGCGCTGGGCGCCACGCTCAGGGCGGGTGGCACCATCCCGCCCGCCTCCTTCGCGACCCTCCTTGGCGTCGCCACCGGGAACGGATCCCCGGCGGCCCGTTCCGAGTCCATCCGGATTCTGGGTCGTGCGAATCTCAACGACGCGCAAATCGGTGCAATCGCCCCGCTCCTCGCCACCGCCGGACCCGTGGAGTTGGGCGAACTTTTCAAAGCCGTGCGCCGCAAGACCGACGTGAAGCTTGGCCGGCTCTGCGCGGAGCAATTGGCGAGGTCGCCCTTTCTCGGCTCTTTGGAAGAGAGCTTGGTCCGCTCGGTCTTCAGCGCGTTTCCCGCCGAGGTCTTCGACACGATCCTTCTTTCCGCTCTCCGGGCCGCCTCGGCCGACGGCGACGCTCGCCGCCGACGTCTGGAGGAATTGACGTCCTCCGCCGGAAAGGGACGCGCGGAGGAGGGCCGGCGTCTCTGGAACGGCAGCTCTTGCGCGGCCTGCCACGTGGCCGGGGATAATGGTGGGAAAATCGGGCCCGATCTTTCCCAAATCGGCGCGGCGCGAAACGCGCGTGATCTGATCGAGTCCATCCTGCTTCCCGATGCCACGCTGGTGCGTGACTTCGAGACACTGGTTGTGGAAACCGCCGATGGTGCGCAACACGCCGGCCGTCTGCTGCGTGAAACCGGCGGCGCGATCACGATCGTCGACGCCGGTGGCGTGGAAACGTCCCTCCCCGCCGCATCGGTCGTCAGCCGCTTTGTTTCACCGCGGAGCCTGATGCCACCGGGACTCGAGCAGGCGTTCACCGAGCAGCAATTGCTGGACCTTGTCGCCTGGCTCCAATCGCTCCGCTGACCATGCACTTGCCCTCCGAAATCTCCCGTCGCCGCATGCTTGCTCTCTCCGCCGCGGGCGCCGCTGCATCGTTCACTGGTTTAAGGGCGGCGCCGACCTCCGACGTGATCCGCCGCGAGAACTCCCGGCCCGGTACCACGGCTTGGCAGCTCACCTTCGTGCGGACGCAGGGATGCAGGTCGGCCGACATCGAGGGGTATTGCTCCGATACCAGCGTGCGCGCCGGCGGACGCATCGGACTATTCCTGAGCGCGCAGCCCGCGACTGAGGTATCAGTGGATGTCTACCGTCTTGGTTGGTATGGAGGAAAAGGTGGGCGTCACGTCGCCAAGTTCGGTCCGTTCAAGGTTTCGCCACAGCCCGTGCCGCCGGTGGGAGAAAATCGGCTCCGGGAGTGCCGTTGGGAGCGGACCGCCGAGATCGAGATCCCCGCCGACTGGGTGAGCGGCGTCTACGTCGGGAAACTGTCCTGCACCGCCCATCGCTACGAAAGCTATGTGATCTTCGTGGTGCGTGACGACCGCACGGCCGACCTGCTGTTCCAGACGAGCGACACCACCTGGCAGGCCTACAACAAGTGGCCCGAGCAGCACTCACTCTACGACACCGACGAGCCCAAGCGCCCGTGGAACGCCGACACGCGCGTGAGCTACGACCGGCCGTACGGGTTGTACCCGCAGGTGGTGAACCAACCGCTCTCGGTCGGCTCCGGGGAGTTTCTGCTTTGGGAGTTCCCGCTCTGCTTCTGGCTCGAGCGCGAGGGCTACGACGTCACCTACATCTCGAACATCGACACGCACGCCGACCCCAAGGGACTCGACCGCGCACGCTGCTTTCTCTCCGTGGCGCACGATGAGTACTGGAGCCTGGAGATGTATGAGAACGTCCGCGCGGCCGTCGGGCGCGGTCTGAGCGTCGGTTTTCTCTGCGGCAACAGCGTCTCCGGGGTGGTGCCGCTCTCCCTCCGCAATCACGCGGGACGTCCGCACCGCCTGCTGTACCGCCAAGGAATGTTCGGCGGCGCCAGTTCCCGCAATGTCACGGAGCGCTGGGAAAAACACGGCCCCGACGAGGCTTTGCTGATCGGAGCCCGCACCATGTTCCCCGCCAACGGCTCCGGGAACTGGACCGTGACCCGCGCCGGCCACTGGATCCTGGAAGGCACGGGACTTCGGAACGGCGACTTCATCCCGGGGCTGGTGGGCTGGGAGCATCACGGCGATCCTGCGGATCTACCCGGGCTCGAGGTGATCGCCGCCGGCGAGACCATGAAGGCCGACGGCGCGCGCTCCACCTACGCGGCAACCGTGTATCCGGGGCCCGCGAACAATTGGGTCTTCAACGCCGCCACGATCTTCTGGTCGATGGGGCTTTCGCAGCCGCCCGGCCTCATCCCCCCTTACTCGCATCTCGGCCGGCCCCACGGTCCAGACGAGCGCGTTCAACGAATCACCACCAACTTTCTCCACCGATGCCGCGTTACTCCCCGTTCCTGATCTTCGTATTCCTGAGTGCACTCTCGGCCGCGTCCCGCGCGGCAAGCCCGGAGCCGTCCGCCATCACGCCTCGCGAGCGCGTGTCGCTCTTCAACGGCCGCGACCTGTCGTCGTTCACCACGTGGCTCGCGAAACTGGGCACGGCGGATCCGGACCGCGTCTTCACGGTGGTCGACCGCATCGACGGCGCGCCGGCGATCCGCATCAGCGGTCAGCACTACGGGGGCATAATCACCAAGGACCGCTACACCGACTACCGCTTCGTGATGGAGTACCGCTGGGGCCCGGTGACGTGGCGCCCCCGCTCCGAGAGGACACGGGATTCCGGGGTGCTGTTCCACTGCCAGGGTGAACCGGGCAACAACACGCCGGATTTCCGCGCGCCTTGGCAGCGTTCGATCGAATACCAGATCATCGAGGGCGGCACCGGCGACCTCATCATCGTGGGCGGCTATGAGCGTGGAAACCCGGAGCTGTTATTTCCCACCCTTCGCGCCACCGTGACCCCAGGCACGCGTCGCTGGAATCCCGACGGCGTCGAGCAGGAGTTCGGTCGCGGGCGCAACCGCACCGACTGGCGCCTGAAGGATCCGGCCTGGAAGGACGTCCTCGGGTTCCGCGGGGCCAACGAGGCGGAGCATGTTCCCGGACAGTGGAACCTCCTCGAGGCTACCTGCGCCGGACGCTCGCTGACGTACTACCTGAACGGCATCAAGGTGAACGCCGCCACCGACGCCTCGCTGCGCGAGGGGCGCATCCTGATCCAGTCCGAGGGCGCCGAGCTTTACGTGCGCCGCGTCGAACTCCTCCCACTCACACCTTGAACCGGCGAGCCCTTCAGGTGGGCCCGATTCTCCCGCGGGATTCCGGGCGGATCTGGATGTAAAGCAGCGCCTCGGCGTCCTCGCCGTAGGGTCCGCGGAGAACCGGTTCGCCGTCCGGATTAACGACGAGCGAATTACCAATGCACGCCCGGCCGGCCCACGCCCCGGAAGTGATCCGGCCGACGTTGCTGCACCCCGCGATCCAGAGCCGGAAATCCCGCGCCACCGGACCGTAGTTCTCCTGCCAGAGCCATCCGTAAGGGACCTTGCGATTGTCGTGCTCCGCGGGCATCGCCCAGGCGCACGGGGAAAGGATCACCTGGGCGCCCATCAGTCCCAGCGACCGGCTTATCACTTGTCCCGGCGCAAAGGCATCCGCGCAGATCATCAGTCCGAGACGGCCAAGTCGGGTGTCGACCACGGCCAGGCGGTCGCCGAGGCCGTAATCCGTCCAGCCCTCGGCGAGTTCGTGGATTTTCCGGTGGTGCAGCAGCAATTCACCCCGCGGGTCCAGCAACACCGCCGCGTTGAACGTCCCCGCCTTGGTCCGCTCCGTCAGACCCGCAGCCACAAAGACGCGGTGCCGCCGCGCTGCCTCAGCCAGCCTTCGGCAAGCTTGCCCGCCTGGAATTGCTCCCGGTCCTTTTCCCGCCGCGGACAACCAGCCCACATCGAGCGCCTCGGGCAGCAGTACGACATCTGCTCCCGCCGCGGAGGCCTCGGCTATCCGCGCTTCCGCGCGTCCGAGATTCTCCGCCATCCGCCCCTGCTCCACCCGGATTTGCGCCAGCGCCAACGTGAACATGCCTCCAGACAAACGCTCCGGCGCCCCACGCCGCAATATCGGTCGGCTCACGGCTTCTTCCGCTTCTCCTTTTCGGCGCGCTTGGCCTGCTTGCCGGTGACGCGCTCCTCACGCAACTCGGGCGGGCGGGCTTGCGCATAGCGGTCCAACTCGGCCTGCAATGTCCTCGCCGCGGTAGCGGTCTCGCCGGTGAGTACCTCGACCTTCAACGGCTTTTGCTCCCACGGATCCGCGCCGAGGTCGAAGAAGCGTCCGTCGCGGTAGAGTTTGTGGCGGGCGCTCATGGCGAACTCCCATTTGGCCGACGGACCCCCGTCGGACGCGTACCACGCGTACAACGCCTCCCGCGGGTTGCCCTTTCGCCCGAGCAGCTGCGGATAGAAACTCACGCCATCACCCGGATAGCCTTCCGGCAGGGGCGCCCCGGCCGCCTCCAGCAGCGTCGGCAGGAAGTCCGTGCTCCCGATCAGGTCGCCGTTCACCGCGCCGGCCGGCACCCGTCCGGGCCAGCTGGCGATCAGCGGCACATGGGTGCCGCGCGCGTGACTGCGCCCCTTGCCGCCGGGGTAGGTCTCTCCCTTGAAACGGGACGTGATGTCGACCCCGGTGCCGTTATCCCCGAGGAAAACCACCAGCGTGTTTTCGCGCAGGCCGAGTCGCTCGAGTCGCGCCACCAACTCGCCGACCATCCGGTCCATGTAGGCCACCATTGCGGCGAAATGCGCCGTACTCTGGTTGCCGCGCTCGCCCGTGCGGGGATCCCATTTGGGGCTGTCCGGGGTCGGCTGGTAGGGCGAGTGCGTCAGCGTCAGCGGATAATAGAGAAAGAACGGTCGGTCGCGGTGCCGGGAAACAAAATCGAGCGCGAAGTCATTGAGAATCCGCGGACCGTAGCTGCCCGGCGGATAGGATTGCGGCTCGCCGTTGAGATCGAAGCCGGGATTGCCGTAGCGGGACTCCCGGCTCCGGTGGTGCCAGAGTAGCGCCTCGTCGAAACCGAAATGGCGCGGCGAGTCCGGTTCCGAGCCGAGCTGCCATTTCCCCGCCACCCCGGTGACATACCCCGCGGCTTTCAAACGATGCGCGAATGTCACCGCCCGGCGGTCCATGGCGCCGAACTCCACGTAGTTCCGTGCGTTCGAAAGCCCGGTCATGAGCTGGACGCGCGTCGGCGTGCACAGCGGCTGGACGTGGCAGCGCTCGAACCGCATGCCGCCCGCGGCCAGACGATCGAGGTTGGGCGTGCTGTAGGACTCGCCGCCATTGGCGGAGACACACTCGTAGCCGAAGTCATCGGCCATGATCACGACCAGATTGGGCTGACGCGGCGACGCCGCGGACAAGGAGATCGCGACGAGAAAAGGAGGAAACAGGGACTGGATTGGAGGAGTCATGAAGGGGAACGCGTCGGCCAACGCTACGGGTACAAGGAGTGAAGGCCGCATCAACCCCGGGCAACCGGAGAACCGCCGGGCCGCGGAACAGCCAAGGACCGCCCCGCCTTAAGCCGAACCTCTCTTGACTCGTGGAGCTTGACGAGGTTCCCATATTGGGAACACCTTCCGGTCCTGTCCCAGTTCAGATGCGCGTCATCTCCCGCAAAATGCTGGTTGTTTTCTGGCAGTCGCACCGCTCGGCCGAGCTGCCCCTGCGCGCCTGGTTCCACGAGGTGAAGGTCGCGCGGTGGAAAAGGTTCTCCGACATCAAGAGCCAGTATCCCTCCGCCGACCTGCTCCCGGGCAATCGCGTGATCTTCGATATCAAAGGCAATCATTACCGGCTCGTCGTCAAAATCCACTACAACACCGGTGTCGTTTTCCTCCGCTTCATCGGCACCCATGCCGAGTACGACCGCATCGATCCCGAAACCATCTGACCATGCATCCCCGAATCATCAAAACGGCCGCCGAACACTCGGCGGCCCTCGCCAGGTTGGAGACACTCATGGACGCGGCTCCCGGGTCTAAGGCCGAGGCCGAACTCGAACTCTGGGGCCTGCTGATCGAGAAATTCGAGGAGGAGCACTTCCCGATTTCCGCACCCGACCCCGTGGCCGCCATCGAATTCCGGATGGATCAGCTAGGCCTGAGCCGCACCGATCTCCTCCGCCACATTCCAAACAAGAGCAAGGTATCCGAAGTCCTAGGCCGTCGCCGGCCACTCAGTCTATCGATGATCCGTTCGCTGCACCGAGGGCTGAAGATTCCCGCCGAAGTCCTTCTGCAAAGGCCGCGTCTCAGGAGGAATAAAGTAGCCGCCTAGGTATCGCCGTCCGGTTGGCGCGGGCGTTTCCTGCACGAACCGACACCTGCCGGTCGTCGCCCGGACGCTCAGTCGTCCTTCGTTTTAGCGATCTGGCGCGTCTCCGCCTTCACTTCCTCGATGAACGCGTAGGCAAGACGGTGCAGCTCGGCGGTTTTCTCCGGCATGCGCTTCACGAGATTTTCCGCCTCGCGCCGGTCGCGCGACAGGTCGAACAGCTCCACCTCGCCGGTCGTCCAATTTTTCACGAGCTTGAGGTCACCCCAGCGCAACGCCGTCTGCGCGCGACGATCAATGGCTTGGTGGAAAAGGAGGTACGGTCGCGCCCGGCGCACTTCCCCTACTCCTGCGTTCAGCCACACGCCGCGCAGGCTGCCACCGTCGATCGTCTCGGGCAGCTTTTCCCGGTAGCCCGCGAAGTCCGCGAATGTCGGGAACAGATCCAGGCCCGTGACGGGCACTCGACTGACGCTGCCCGCCTTCACGCCGGGACCAGCCACGATGAAGGGAACACGGATTCCGCCCTCGTACAGCGTGCCCTTCGCTCCGCGCAGGGGATAATTGGGCCCCTGCCCTTTGTCGGCCGCGCCCGGCAGCGTGGGCCGGCCGCCGTTGTCGGAAAGGTAGATCACGTAGGTGCGCTCCGCGAGGCCGAGCGCATCCAGGCGATCAAGCAAGCGGCCCACCGCGTCGTCGAGGTCCTCGGTCATCGCGGCAAACACATCGAGGTTGTGCTTGATGCCCGGCGGCCTTCCCCGCACCCGGGCCAGGGCCGCGGGGCTGTGCTGGATCTCGAGGTGCACCGCGTAGTGCGAGACCTGCAGGAAGAAAGGTCGCCCGGCGCGCGCCTGTTCCGCGAGAAACGCGCCGGCCCGCTCCGTCAGCGTGGTCATGAGCTTCGGGTCCTCGCGCTGCGCCGCACCGCCCGCCGTGCGGCCGCCGCCGGTGTTGTTGCCGGTCACGCCGTCGCTCTCGTCAAACCCCTGGTCGGCCGGGCTGATCCCGTCGTAACGATGATCCCATTTCCCGAAGTGCGCCGCGCGGTAACGGGCATCCGCCGCCTTCAGCATCCGGGGAATATTCAGCTGCCGCCGGTAAACCGCGGGCCAGCCCTCCCGGTCCCGCTGATACTCGTGGCGCGCGGGCGTCTGCCCGACCTGCAAACTGCGCCGCGTGGGGCAGCAATACGGCGCCGGCGCGTAACCATCGGTGAAAAGCATCCCGCGCGCCGCCAACTGCTCGATCCGCGGCGTGCGATGGTAGTCGCTCGCGGTCACTGGATCGCCCGGAACCATCCGTTGCGACGTCCCCACCCAGCTTTGATCGTCGGCGAGGATCAGCAGGAAGCTCGGGGGCAGAGGCGTGTCCGCGGCGACCAGTCGCGCGGCCGTCGCCAGCAGAAGGGCGCCGGCGAGAATCAGTGGCGGGACCGGCTTCATTGGAAAACGATCACGGCGAGGTCGGGATTTCGGCGGCGTGGCATCTGCGGGGCGCGGTCCGGCTCAGGGCAGCCTCGGCGCCACCGGCTTTCCTCCCTCGACGGGATAGAGCGCCTGATGCCGCTCGAGCTGGGTGATCATGGCCTGCATCATCCGCCGCAACTCCGCGGGGCGGGTGGCGGCGAGGTCGGTAGACTCGTAAGGGTCCTCCGCCAAGTGGAACAACTGGTAGTGCGAACCACCCGACGCCTCCCCTGGAAAATAGTGATAAATCACCTTCCAGCCTGCTTCCCGGTAGGTCGTGAAGTAATCGGAGCGGTGCGGGGCGTGAGGATAATGCATCAGGAAGGCATCCGACCGAGCCGCGTCCCGCCGACCGGCCAGCAGCGGCGTAAGCGACTGCCCGTCGACCACATGACCCGCGGGTCGCGCCACGCCGGCGAGATCGAGGACCGTCGGGAAAATATCCTGGACCGCGGCCAGCTGTGACTGGGTGCCGCCGACGGAAATCGGCAAACGCCCCTGCACCGGCGACGCCGCGGCGGGCTTCGCCCACGCCGCCAGAAACGGCACGCGCACGCCCCCCTCGTAATGCGAGCCCTTCTTGCCACGCAACGGCGCCGCGCACGCGACCGCATGCTGGTGACCGAGCGGAGCGTCGGAGCCGTTGTCACCCAGGAAAAAGATCAGCGTGTTCTCCGCGACTCCGAGGCGCTCGAGATGGTCGAGCAGATCCCCCAGGGATTTGTCCATGCCCTCGATCAGCGTCGCGAAGGCCTGCGCCGCGGCCGGTTTCCCCGACTGGGCGTAGTTCGCCGCGAAACGCGGATCGGCGTCGAACGGCGACTGGACGGCATAGTGCGCGAGGTTGAGAAAGAAGGGCTTCCCTTCCCGCACCGCGTCGCCGATGTGGCGGTTAGCCTCAAGGGTGAGCGCGTCGGTGAGAAACGTGTCGGTGCCGTGGTAACGCTCGAGCCCGGGCACCGCCGCGGCGGAGCGTTTCGCGTTCTTGCCGACCGCGTAGTCGCGCTTGCCGTAATAGGTCGCCGGCGCGCCGATCGAGGCACCACCCACGTTCACGTCGAACCCCAGGTTCAGCGGGTCCGCCCCCTCGCTGGCGCGCGGCCCGAAGTGCCCTTTGCCCACGTGGATGGTGCGATAGCCTCCCGCCCGCAGGAGCGAGGCGAGCGTCACGTCACCCTTGCGCAATCCGCGCCAATTCCACTGGGGCGGCCCCTTGGGACCGGCGTTGTCGTTGTCGGGCTGGATCCAGTTCGTCGTGCGGTGCCGCGCCGCGTTCTGGCCCGTCGCGATCGCGATGCGCGTTGGCGAACAGACGCTCATCGCGTTGAAGGTGCTGAAGCGGACGCCGCGCGAGGCGAGGCGCTCCATGTTCGGCGTGCGGTAGTACTCGTTCAACGGATGACGCTGCGGGCGCCCGGCGGCGTCGGTGAGAAAGGGCACCGAGGTGTCCATCACGCCCATGTCGTCGACGAGGAAGATCACGACGTTGGGGCGCGCGGGGGAAGCGGCGGATAACCCCGAGGAGGCCGCGCAGGAGACCGCGAGCGCCAGGGCGGAACGAAGGAGGATCGTTTTCATTTTCACTTCAGGACGGGGTCTTCACGGGCGGCTGCGGCCCGCGGCGATGATCGCGGAGAGCTCGGACTTCATGCGCGCGAGGACCTCCGGGCGCGTGGCCGAAAGATCACGGCTCTCACCGATGTCCTCGGCCAGGTCGAACAGCTGGAACGGCGGGACCGGGGTGTTCCGGAGGGGCTCCTCAACCCGCTGGTTGTAGGCACGGCCCGAGTCGTGGCGCACGAGCTTCCACTGGCCGGAGCGGTAGCCGAAATTCCCGGCCTGGCCGTTGTCCTGCTGCACGAGGGAGGCCCGGCCTTTTGCGCCCGGCTGGCCCAGCAAGGCGCCGGAGACATCATGGCTATCCGGAAATCCGGCAGCGGGCACCGGCTCGCCGGCGAGCGCCGCAAAGCTGGCGGCGAGATCGATGGTGCAGACGATCTCGTCGGAAACGCGCGGAGCGACCTTGCCCTTCCAGCGCGCGATGAACGGCGTGCGCGTGCCGCCCTCGAAGACGCTGTACTTGCCGCCGCGCAGCGGTCCGGCCGCGCGATGGTCGCCGCGTTTCTCGAGCGCGAAGTCCACGTAGCCGTCATCCATCACCGGCCCGTTGTCGGAGCAGACGACGACCAGGGTCTTCTCGGCCAGGCCGAGGCGGTCGAGCGCGGCCGTCACCTCGCCCACGCACCAGTCGAACTGCAGGATGGCGTCTCCGCGGGGACCGAGGCCCGATTTGCCCTGGAAGCGTTCATGCGGCGCCCGCGGGACATGCGGGTCGTGGGAGGCGAGGAAAAGAAAGAACGGCCGGTCGCGCTCGGCGGCGAGCCACGCGACCGTCTTCTCGACCCAGCGATCGGCCAGATCCTCGTCGCGGAACCGCGCCGCCTGGCCGCCGGTGTAAAATCCGATCCGGCTGATTCCGTTGTGGATCGTCTGGTTGTGACCGTGGGACCAATCCATCTTGAGCGTCTGCCGGTGGGAGATGCCGGTGGGATGGTCGGGCGATGGCGACTTGTCGCCGACCCAGAGCGGATCCTTGGGATCCAGCCCGGCGACCCGGCCGTTCTCGACGAACACCTGGGGCACGCGGTCGTTGGTCGTCGGCAGCAGGAAACTGTAATCGAAACCCAGCTCGCGCGGCCCCGGCTTGATCTCCCCGTTCCAATCGGGCGCCGGCGGCTGCCCCAACCCGAGGTGCCACTTCCCGATCACCGCGGTGCGGTACCCGGACGACTTCAGCACGGAGGCGATCGTAGGAACTCCGACCGGCACCACCAGCTGACCGTTGGGCGGGGCGATCCCCGTGCCCTTGCGCCGGAAGGCGTATTCACCGGTCAGGAAGGAGTAACGCGTCGGCGTGCAGGTCGAAGCGGAGCAGTAACCGCTCGTGAAACGCACGCCCTCCGCGGCCAGACGGTCGATATTGGGCGTTCGCAGCGCCTTGGATCCGTAAGCCGAGACATCGCCGTAGCCGATGTCGTCGGCCATGATGACGATGAAGTTCGGGCGACCGGCAAAAGCGGTCGCGGCGAGGATGATCAGGGGGAGCGCGCGCAAGGCGCGCCGAAGCGCGGATCGGATCATGGGGTGGAGGGAAAGCGAACCGCCGGCACACGCCCCGGGCGGGGGCGACGTCCGGTCAGGCCTCGACGCCGAACTTCTCCAGCAACCGCTGGAGGTCCTCGTTGCCGCGGTACTCGATCACGATCCGCCCCTTCTTCGGGCTGTGGATGATCGCGACGCGCGCGCCGAGGTGGGAGCCAAGACGCTTCTCAATGCCAGACACGGTCGCGGCATCGCGCGAGGAGAGCCCGGATTTGGCGGCCGGGCGCGCGGCGGCCCCGCCGGCCGGCTTGAGATTGACCGCGAGCTTTTCCGTGGCGCGCACGCTGAGGCCCTCCTCGAGGACGCGCCGCGCGAGCACCAGCCGGCTCGAGGCGTCCTGGACTCCGAGGAGCACCTTGGCGTGACCGACGCTCAGCAGGTTCTTGGAGATGTAGCCCTGGGTTTCCGCATCCAGCGACAGCAGCCGGAGGGCGTTCGCCACCGACGCACGACCCTTCCCCACCCGCTCCGCGGCGGTTTCCTGCGTGAGGTCGAAATCGCGGATCAAACTCGCGTAGCCCTGCGCCTCCTCGATCGGGTTAAGGCCCTCGCGCTGCAGATTCTCGATGAGACCGAGGGCGGCGGAGGAGGCGTTGCTGGCCTCTACGACCCGCGCGGGGATCACGCGGATCTTGAGCATCTGGAACGCGCGCCAGCGACGCTCACCGGCGATCAACTGGAAACGCTCGCCGGTCTTGCGGACCACGATCGGCTGCAGCAGCCCCTCGGAGCGGATACTCTCGGCCAGTTCACTGAGGTGCTCGGGGGCGATTTCCTTGCGCGCCTGATAAGGGCTGGGATCAACGAGATTGACCGGAACCTCCTGATAACCGGGCGCGGCTGGAGCAGCCGGGGCCGTTGCCGGTTTGGATGCGGCCGCGGCCGGAGCCGCGGCGGGGGCCGGAGCGGGCTGGGTGGTGACAACGGGCTTGGAGGCCGCGATGAGGCCTCCGAGGCCGCGGCCGAGACGAGATTTCGGGGTTGCCGGCATGGGTGCTATTTTCCTCCCGGAATGAAGAGCGTCTGACCGACCGTGATGCGAGAAGGATCTGCGAGGCGGTTCGCGTTGATGATGTCCTGCTGTCGCGAGCCAGTCTTGCGCGCGATCGTCGCGAGCGTGTCCCCCTTCTGCACGGTGTAGCTGACGCCGTCCTTCGGGAAATCATCCGTGAAACCGGCGGTGGCCGGTTTGCCCCCGCCCTTCGCCAGCGAGTCGAGCGCGGCATTCGTCTGCTTGGCCCGTTTCTCCATCTGGGAGGCCACCTGCTGCAGGGTCTCGGTCTTTGAACTGGCGATCGCTGCCCGCAGGTCGCGGTTCAAGTCGGCCAGGGCGTCCTTGAACTGCGCGGTGGCCGCGCCGGCCTTGTCGGCCGCGGCGGATTTGCGGCGCAAATCGGCGTTCTCCCTCTCCAGCTGCTCCAGGCGGAGGGTGAGCTCGGCAACCCTCTGGGAGAGACCGCGCACGTCCTCCCGCAAATTGGCGATCTCGACCTGGGCGCTCTGGCCGAGGGCGGCGGGCGCCACCGCGAGCACGAAGAGAAATCTCCACATGCGGCGGAGCTTGTCGGGGTCGGATCCGAAAACAAGCGCGCCGACGCCGCGCACCCTAGCCGCGCGAAAGGCGCGTCAGGGTGATTCCGCGCACCGCCGCTTTTGTCATGTAGGTCGTGATCCCGAGCGGGCGCGCCTTATGGATATCGCCCGGTCGGAGACTCAACCGCCGGCCCGCGGTCGGTAGCTCGACCACCTTCCCGTCATCGATCCACGCCTCGACAAGGCCCGGGGTCACGCGCACCCGGATGCGATACCAACGGCGATCGACGAACTCCATCTCGCGGGTCGTCTCGTTGCCGGAGGCGTCGATCCCGTTCACGCTGGAGATGCCCACCACCGTCCCTCCCCATCCGCCCACCACGAGGGTGCAGGCGGTGTTCTCCACCGGAAAGGTGAGCGCGCCAAAGAAATCCCCGCCGGCCACGCGCATCGCCTCGAAGGCCACCTCATAGTTCATCCGCGGCAGCCGCGAGCCGAGGGTCGAGGTGATGCCACCGAGCGTCGTGCCCGCCTCGATGACGATCGCCGCCCGGCCCGGTTCGAACTCCCGCTCCAGGCGCGCGCCGCGCTCTCCCTCGAATCCCGAGGAGACCCAGCCGTTGAGCGAACGTCCGTCGAACAAGGGCTCCGGACGCGGCTCGGCGGCCGTCGCCATCGAGAGCGCGCCGGCCATCGCCAGAAGGAGTGCCCGGTGGCGGACCAACAGCCCACGACCGCTCATTTCATGATCGCGTAGAGGCTCGCGAAATCGTCGGTCCAAAGCGGACCGTCCGTGCGCCCCGAGGGCGCGTCACCCGCCGCCCGGATGTCTTTGGCGGCGAGAAACTCCTTGTCGCGCGACACCAGCACCCAGGTGGTGGCGTAAACCCACCAATTCGCCTCGCTGTCCTCGGAGATGCAGACGGTCGAGAGCCCGAACTCAGAGGCGAGCCGCTCCACGACCGGACGCAGGTCAAGGTAGCGGTTGGAGATATGCACCGCGATCACGCCGTCGTCGCGGATGTGGCGCAGGTAAGTTTGGAACGCCTCGCGGGTCAGCAAATGCACCGGGATCGCGTCGCTGCTGAAGGCGTCCAGCGCAAGCAGGTCGAACTTCTGCGGGTTCCCCGCGGCCACCTCGCGTTCCATCATCAGCCGGGCATCGCCCATCACGACGTCCACCTTCCCCTGGCAGTAATCGAGGTACTTGAAGTGCTTCCGCGCGAGGTCCTCGACGTCGGGGTTGATCTCGTAGATCCGGAGGTAATCGCCGGCGCGCGCGTAGGCGGCGAGCGTGCCGGTGCCGAGTCCGACCAGCCCGAGGCGCCGCGGGGCCTGCGGCAGATTGTTGATCGCCAGACCCACGCCGCTGACGTCAGCGTAGTACGTCGTCGGCATCACCGCCTTCTCGGGGCGCGTGAACTGGATGCCGTGCGTTGTCGCGCCGTGCAGGAGCAGGTGGTAGTTCTCCTCTTCGTCCCCCACGTTGTAATTGATGACCTTCAGCGTGCCGTAGAAGTTGCGGGTCGCGCTCAGGATGTCGTCGCGCCGGCGATCCTCCCAGGTCATGACAAAGACGGCGCCGAGCCCGACGGACAAAGCCATGACAAATCCGGCGAGCCGCGGCTGCCATTCGGTGCTCAGGCGGAATCGGCGGAAATCCGCCGCACCAAGGATGAAAGCCACGACTCCCGCGGTGATGTACGGCCAGCGGTCCTTGAGGAAGGTGAGGTACTCCTCGCCCAGCGGCCGGCCGCCGTCGAAGAGCGTGGCCAACCAGGGAAGGACCGCCACCACGCCCACCGCTCCGATGGCCGCGGCGTACGCGATCTCACGGCTGGCGTGCCGAAAGCACAGCACACCGAGCAGGTAGCTCAGCAGCCACAGCCCGAGCTGCAGTTCGCGGTAGTCGCTCAGGAGAGCGGGAGCGACGATCGCCACGAGGAATCCGCCAAGAGCGCCCCCGAGAGAGATCAGCAAGAAATACGAGGTCAGCCGCAACGGCGCCGGCTTCAGGCGGAAAAGCTCCCCATGACACACCATGCAGGCCAGGAAGAGCACGATGTTGTA
>CAXRGI010000206.1:0-15088 GCA_964229935.1 Opitutales bacterium | reverse complement strand
CTCAGGGTATGCCGTCCCATCAGGATCGCGCCGGCGGGCACGCTGTTGGTGTAAGGTTCCGTGCTGGCCCAAAGATCGACGCGGAGGGTGCCGGAAGCGGCCTCCCCCTGGTTGCGCAGACCGCCGATGGAAATCGTCAGTTCGGTGCCGAGAAACTCGTAAAACGAGGAACCGGTGAAACTCAGGATCGACGTCGCGGCGGCGGGGTTGTCGTAGATCGACCTCGCGCCGGTGATGTCGTCGGCGGCCAGCGTGTCGAGGTCACTGGAGCGCGCGTTCATGATGGCGGTGACACTTTGCCCGATGTCGTCCGGGTGATTGAGCCCGAGGGCGTGACCGATCTCGTGTAACGCCACGCGGCGGAAGTCATTCAAGGTCTCGCCGCCCTGCGAGCGCAGCGCGCCGCGGTAGGAGTCCCAGCGTACGGTGGAGTTGAAGAGGACGTCCGCCTCCGAGTAGCGGTTGCTGCGTGGGTCGTAGCGCTGAAGGGTTAGGCCCACGACCCGGCTGCCCCACGTGGTGCCGTAGACCGTGGTCGAGAAAACCAAGTTGTTGACCCCGTTGCCCTCGCCGACCGCGGCGGTGGAGTCGCGGGTGGCGGCGAGGCGCACGGCCGCGACGTTGGAGTTCCAGATCGCCATGGCGTCCTCGATCACCGCATTCCACGAGCCGGAGCCGTCGGAGAGCGGGGCGGTGAGGGGAGGCAGACTGAGTTGGAAGCGAACCTCGCCGGCGGGCCAGCGCTGGCCGCTGGCGTTGAAGGCGTGCGCGGCCGAGGCGAGGGCGAAGATGGAAAGAAGGAGCCGGGTCTTCATGGTCAGCGGGTCTGGCGGTTGCCGGTGGCGCGCTCGAGCTCGGCGAGGCTCCGCGCGGAAAACACGGTGGGGGATAGCCCGGCGGCCCCGGGACGAACGAGGGCGGCGGCGTTCGAGAACGGCAGCTGCACGTCGTGCTCGCTGCCGAGCGGGGTGAAGTCGTTGCGGGCGATGTACTCGCGGCCGCTCGCACGGTCGGTGAGCACGCGGTAGCGTCCGTGCCCGGCCGCGACGAGCGGACACAGCCCTGCTCCTTGGGTGGTCACGAACAGCAGTTCGGTCGCTCCCGGCGTGAAGGTCGGCATACCCGGCACGCGTAGTCCGTGACCGTCGACTTCTCCGCCGAGGAACTCCAGCGTAAGACCTCCCTGATGGCGGCCCTTGAGCGTGCTCCCGACCTCGAAGGTCACGCGGGTGCGCACCACGTCGCCGGCGGGCGTGCGGTCCAGGTAGGGTTGGAGGGCGACCACCCGGGCGCGCACGATGCCATCGGCCTCGGCGACCAGCTCGGCGAACGTCGGTGGGATCACGCTCATCGCGCGCACGGCGGTCAGGGCCGGGAGCAGTGTGAGCAGGGCGGCGAGGAGGTGCGCCGGGAGCGTTTTTCGCAGATGCATGTTCGGTTCGGTTGAAGCGTGTTTCCGTCGTTTCGCCCGGTGGGCGGGCGTTGCTATTCCGCGGAGGTGATGGTGTCCGGTCCGAGCCACGCCGCGAGTTCCTTTTCGTCGGCGATCGCGCGGCCCGTCTGATACTCGGGCGCGAGGAGCTCCCGGTACTCCGGCTCTAGGAATCGCCGGCAATGCAGCAGCACGCGGGCGCGCTGGCCGGGGGCGCGCACCAGCCGTCCGAGCGCCTGGTTCACCTTGGTCATGCCCGGGATCTGGTAGATGCGGCGGAACGCCTCCTCGCGTGTGAGTCCGGACGAAATCGCCTCCGTCAACCGCGCCTCCTGCACGGCGTTGACCTCGGGCAGCGCGGGGCCGACGGCCATGGCGTGGGTCACGCGGCCGCCGAGCGAGTCGATCCCTTCGGTGAAACTCGAGCCGAGCACCAGCAGCAGCGCGTCAGCGTCCCGGAGCGATTCCTCCACCCAGGCGTTCTGGGCGGCGAGGTCGCGGGCGCGGGGTTGCAGCGCGACCCGCAGGTGCGGCGCCACCGCGACGGCCTCGCGTTGGATCGCCTCGGCGTAGGCGTACGAGGGCAGGAAGACCGCGACCGCTCCGCCAGCCGCGGCGCGCAGGGAACCGAGGGTCGCCGCGGTGGTCGGGTGATGCCGCGTGCGCTGCTGGAAACGCGTGTCGCCGCGCGCGTCGAACGCCACGTCGTACGCGCCGTCGCGCCAGGGCGCCCGGGCCGGCAGCAGGGCAGGGGAGGCGGCGGCGCGCGATTCCTCGACGCGGAGGAGGTCGGCCGCGCTGGTGAGTTGGCGGAAAAGCCGGCGCGTCTCGCGTTTGTTGAGGGCGCCGAGGCGTTCCGGGGCCGCAGGTCGAGGGGCTGCTTCCGCGCGCGGCTCCGGCGGCGGCAGGTCCAAACCGCAGGCGGCGGCGAACCCGTCGACCGGACTGAGCGTCGCGCTCGCGAGCACCACGCCGCCGTACTCGCGCAGTGTGGCTCCGATCGCGCCGGCGGCGTCGAGGCACGTGAGCGCGAGTTCGTTGTCGCGCGGGCTCCACCACAGGCGCGGCAGCGCGCCGCCGTGTTTCCCGCCGATTTCCTCCAAAAGCGCCGGTACCGACCAGAGCGCTTCGGCCGCCGGCGGTCCGAGGGTGGCGAAGTCGACGCCGCCACCCGCGAGGCGTGCGGCGATCTCCCCGAGCAGGTGGCGGGCGTCGTCCTCGTCCGCGGCGGTGAGTCCGCGGCCGGCGCGCAGCCCGTGCAGGAAGTGGCACCAATGGTCCCAGGCGCCGGTGAGCTGGGAGGCGGCCCGCACGCGGTGGAGTTCCTCGCGGGTGGCGAACGCGTCGGCCGCCGTGAACGCGTGGGAGTGCGCGTCGGCCACCCGCGCCGGCAGATTGTGGGCCTCGTCGATGATGAGCAGCGTGCGGGCGGGGTCGAAACCGGGTTGGTCGCCGAAGAGCCCGCGGTTCCGCGGCGCGAAGACGTAGTTGTAGTCGCCGATCCAGAGGTCGTTGAACGCGAGCGCGGCGCGGGTGATCTCGTAGGGGCAGATGCGGGCGTCGCGGCCGGCCGATCGCAGCGCCTCGAGGTCGCGCGCGTGACGCTCATCGAGCCAGAAGCGCGCGAGTCCGCTCGCGGGCCACCGCGCGGCGGCGCCGTCGAGGTAGCCGCAGGTCTCGCGCACACAGTGGAAGGTGGCGTTGACGCAGTGCTCGGCCTTGTTGCGCACCTGCCACGCGGCGACGGGGGTCACGCCCGGCGCGTCGGGCGTGGTCATTCCGGCGAGCGTGTGCAGCACCTGCAATTGCCCGGTGGATTTCCCGGTCAGATAGAGAGCGCGGTCAAAATGTCCGGAGCGCAGCTGGTCGAGAGCGAACTCCAGCAGCACGCCGGTCTTGCCGAAACCGGTCGGCGCCTCGAGGAGCACGAGCGGGCGCGTGGTGAAGAGCGCCGTGAGCTCGGCGCGCGTGGTTTCCTGGCCGGGCCGGGGCGCGGCGAAAGCGGGGCGGAAGCGCAGCCCGCGCAGGCGTTCGCGCGCGCGGCGCCGGTGCTCGAGAAACTCCACCAATCGCTCGAGTTGGAGCTCGAACAAGCGGTCGTCGCCCGGTCCCAGGGGCACCACCTGCACGAGGCCGGAGCCGACCTCCACGAAAACGAGTTCCGCCGCCGCCGGGGCGGGAAACGCCTCGCCTTCAGCCCCGCCCATCCGCGCCAGCCCGAGGCGGCCGAGCGCGGCGTACGCCGCAAGCTGGATGAAATAGCCGGGGAACTCCGTCCGCAGCGCGGTCGCGTCGGCCGGCAGTTCGCGGGTGACCGATTTCACCTCGCGCAGGCGTGGGCCGCCTGGGCCGGCGACCAGTTGGTCGATCCGTCCGGTGAGATTAACGCGCCAGCCGCGGTGCGCGACCGCGCCGTTCACCGCGACCTCGAAGCGCGCCGCGGCGCTGAACTCGCTCTCGGCCTGACGCCGCAATTCCTGGTGCCAGCGGGTGCCGAGTTGGGCGCGCCACAGGCCGCTGGCGGCGCCGTCCTTGTCGCCCCGCGGGCCGAACGTGAAGCCGGCGAAGTCGCCCACGCCGAGGCTCGCGGTCCGTGTCTCGAGGTCGATGTTCATCCCGCGCGGCGTCAGTCCACGATGATCTCGGTGTGGCCGCGGAGGTACTCGGCCAGACGGCGTTCGAGCCGCGCGACCTCTTCGGCGGTCGCCGTCTGCTCGGAGAGCGGTCGGTTGAGGAGGATCGCGACGACCGCCCGGTCGGCGGCGGGCAGGGTGGGGAACCATTGTTCGCGCAGCGGGTAGCCCTCGTCGCGCGCGAAGCGGTACAACGCCTTGAAGTGGATGATGTCGGCCCGGCCCCCGGCCGCGAAGGCGGCGAACGCCGAGCGCAGCAGTTCGGCGACGCCGCGGCGGCTGTCTTCCAGCACGGGGTTGCGCGCGACCAGTTCGGCGAGCGCGGAGGCGCGGAGGAGGGTTTCGTAGGACCCGCCGATCGCGGCGGGGCGGGTGAGGAGTCGCGCCTCCTTCACGAACCAGGTGCGGCCCTGGTTGGAGGATTCGAGCGCGAGGGCGGCCTCGTCGAAGAGGTCAAGTGACACGCCGGCGGGCGCCGACTTGCGCGGGAGGCGCTGGAGTACCAGCAGCGCGCCGTGCTCGCCGGAGAAGGCGGTGAAACCTTGGAACGCGTCCGCCGCGGGACGTTTCCGCAGGATGAAGGCCTCGGTGTTGAGCGGAAGGGAGGGAATGGCGCGACGGGGCGCGGCGGCGTCAGAACCGGGCCGGAGGCGCCGCCGGCGCGGGGACGGCGGGCCATGGCGGGACGACGGCGCCGCCGGAGATGATCATCTTCATGCCGTCCCCGACGCTCATCTCCAGCTCGGTGACCTCGGAGCGGGGCAGCATCAGGAGGAAGCCGCTGGTGGGGTTGGGTGTCGTGGGCACGAAGACGGTCCAGGTTTCGGGACCGACACGGGTCTGGGCCTCGCCCGGCTGCTTGCTGGTCAGGAAGCCGAGGGTCCAGACGCCCTTCCGCGGATACTCGATCAGCACCACCTTGCTGAAGAGGTTGCGGTTCTGGGTGCCGAAGGTCGCGACGATCTGCTTCACCGACTGGTACACGGCACCCACCGCCGGGATGCGGAGGATGGCGCGCTCGCCGACGCTCACGAAATACTTGCCGAGGACGTAATTGGAAAGGAACCCGAGACCGGTGACGGCGAGCAGCACCGCGAGCGTGGCCAGGATATCCCAAAGCAGGGGGTTGCCGCGGACCGAAGCGGGCAGGACGGCCTCGTAGAACGGACGGACGGTTCCGCCGACGACGTCGATGATCGTGCGGAACGCCCAGACGGTGACGATGAGCGGCGCGAGCAACAGCGCTCCCGAAAGGAAGGCGTTCCGGAAAGTGACGAGGCGGGAGGTGGTCGGCGGGACGTCGGCCATGGGATCGACAGGGTGCGCGGCAACGCGGGTGACGCGCAACGCTAAGGTGAGCCCGCGTCGCACGCTCCCGTCCGAAGGTTCATTAACCCGGCTTCGAAACCCGGCTCACGCCGAGCAGCGCAGCACATACACGGCGCCGCGCTCGGTGCCGATGGCGAGCAGGCGGTCGTCGGGCGACCAGGCAAGGCGTGTGGCGGGGCTGGGCATACGAACGGTGGCGCGCAGCGGCTGGCGTCGTTCCGGGCTCCAGAGCTGCACCGTGCCGTCGGCCGATCCGGTCGCCAGCAGGCCGTGGGTATTTTGGAACCGCACCGCGCAGACCGGCGCCTCGTGCGGCAACATCGCCGGTTCGCGGCCCTCGGGGCCCGCGCCGGCACAATCCCACACGCAGGCGTCGCGGCCGCCGCTGGTGGCGAGCCAGCGCGAGGTGTGGTCGAAGGAGAGGAACTTCACCTTGCCCTCGTAGCCGCTCATGTGGAGTTCCTGGTCCTCCTCGGGGAGCCAGAGGTGCACGCTCGGGTCCTGGTTGCCCGAGACGAGCCAGCGGCCATCGGGCGACCACACGAGGGCATGGATGCCGTTCGCGTAGGGAAACTCCTTCTGGACAAGAAAATCATCCGTGTCCCAGAGCGTCACCCCGCCGAAATGGGCGGCGGCGACGGCGCCGCCGCGGGGATGGGCGCCGAGGGCGCACAAGGTGCGGGGCGCCGGCTTGAACGCGTGCGCGGGGGAGCCGTCGGGCCGCAGGGCATGGAGCACGCGGCCGGAAGCCGCGAGCAGCAGGGGCACGCCCCCCGAGCCGGTGGCCCAGGCGATGTGCTCGATCCAGGCGTCGCCGAGGGCCGCGGTGGCGGTGTGTTGGCCGGCGGCGGCATCCCAGAAGCGCACCGTCCCGTCCTGTCCGCCGGAGGCGAGGGCGCGGGCGGCCCCGGGTTGCCACGCCACGCAGTTCGCGCCGTCGGGGTGGCCGGGCAGCAGGTGAGCGCGGGCGCCGTCGGCCGCCGCGAGCAGCGCGACCGGACCGGCCGCGCTGGCGGCGGCGAGCAGCACCCCGTCGGGCGACCACGCGAGGTCGATGGCGTAGTCGTCGAGGGTCGCTGCCCAATGCTTCGTCAGGTCCATCGGTTCCGACGGTGCGGCGCCGTGCGGCGTGCGCAAGGCGTGAGTCGGAAAGACACCGGTTACTGGCTCGCCTCGCCGCAGGCGCGGACCACGCTCGCGGCCACCCTATGCGACGCCTCCCGCCCCTCGCCGCCCTCGGTCTTTGCCTCCTGCTGGCCGCCGCTTTCCCGCTGCGCGCCGCTCCGCTGACCTCGCCGAAGGAGCACTTCGGTTTCGCCATCGGTGATGACTACCACTTGGCGACGTACACGCAGACCGAGGCCTACTTCAAGCGCCTGGCCGCGCAGTCGCCGCGGCTCCGCTTGGTCGATATCGGCCGGACCGAGGAGGGGCGCACGCAGTGGATGCTGGTGGCTTCCTCGCCCGCCAATCTCGCCCGTTTGGAGCGGCTCCGGGAGATCTCCCGCCAGCTGGCGCGCGCGGAGGACCCCGACGAGTCACGCGCCCGCGCGCTCGCGGCCGAGGGCCGTGCGGTGGTCTGGATCGACGGTGGCCTGCACTCGACCGAGACCGTGGGCACGCACCAGCTGATCGAGACCGTCTGGCAGCTGGCCAGCCGGGAGGATGCGGAGACCGTGCGGATTCTTGACCAGACGGTGGTGCTGCTGGTGCACGCCAACCCCGATGGGCAGGAGCTGATGAGCTCGTGGTACATGCGGCGCGCCGAGCCTGCCAAGCGGGTCATGGACCAGCTGCCGCGGCTTTATCAAAAGTACGCCGGTCACGACAACAACCGCGACTTCTTCATGAGTGCCTTGCGGGAATCGGCGAACATGAACCGGCAGCTGTACCTCGATTGGATCCCGCAGATCATGTACAACCATCATCAATCGGGTCCGGCGGGCTCGGTGGTGGCGGGACCTCCCTACCGGGATCCATTCAACCACGTCTATGATCCGTTGGTGATGACGACCCTCGACGCGGTGGGTGCCGCGATGAGCAGCCGCCTTAACCTGGAGGGTAAACCGGGCTACACCCAGCGCAACGGCTCGGTCTTTTCCACCTGGTTCAACGGGGGCCTGCGCACGACGACCTACTTCCACAACATGGTGGGCATCCTGAGCGAGATCATCGGCAGCCCGACCCCCTCCGAGGTGCCCTTGGTACCCGCGCGCCTGCTGCCGAACGGCGCGACGCCGTTTCCGGTCACGCCGCGGCCGTGGCGCTACGCCGATTCCATCGCCTATTCATTGTCGCTGAATTACGCTGTGCTGGATTTCGCGGCCCGCCACCGCGACGCGCTCCTGTTCGGCATCTGGCGCATGGGTCGCAACTCGATCGAGCGCGGCAGCCGCGACCATTGGACGCATTATCCCCGCCGGATCGCCGCGATCCAGGAGGCGCACGCGCGCGACAACCCTCCGGCGAGATCCGGAGCGGCGGAGGAGGACGAGTCCAGCGCCTCCGCGGCGGGCCGGCGCCGGATTCCGGCGCGGTATTTCGACGACGTGCTGCGCAAGCCGGAGCTGCGCGACGCCCGGGGGTACATTCTCCCCGCCGACCAGCGCGATTTCCCGACCGCGGTGAAGTTCATCAATGCGCTGCTGAAGACGGGCATCCTGGTGCACCGCGCCACGGCGGATTTCTCGGTGGCCGGGAAAAATTATCCGGCCGGTTCCTACGTGGTGAAGACCGACCAGGCCTTCCGTCCGCACGTGATCGACATGTTCGAGCCGCAGGATCACCCCAATGACTTCGCGTACGAGGGCGGCCCGCCGATCGCGCCGTACGACTCGGCCGGTTGGACGCTTGCCTTCGAGATGGGCGTGAAGTTCGACCGCGTGCTGGAAGGTTTCGACGGCCCGTTGGCGCGCGTGCCGTGGGGTGAGTTGCAGGCGCCGCCGCCCGGCCGGCTCGCGCCCGCCGCCGCGGGATGGCGGATAAGCCGGGCCACCAACGACAGTTTCACCCTGGTCAACCGGTTGCTGCGCGCCGGAGTGGAGATCTCCGTCGCGACGGAGGGCGGCGATTTCCATGTGCCCGCCGCCGCGCGAGCGGCGCTCGAGCCGCTGGCGGCGGAGCTGGGAGTGACCCCGGTTCCCCTCGAGACGGCGCCCGCCGCAAAGCGGCGGCTCGAACGCGCGCGGATCGCCCTGTGGGATCGTTACGGCGGCTCCATGCCCAGCGGCTGGACGCGCCTGCTCTTCGAGCAGTTCGGATTTGATTTCGATGTCGTTTTCCCCCCGCAACTCGACGCGGGCGGCCTGCGCGCGAAGTACGATGTGATTGTTTTCCCCTCGGGTGCCGTCCCGCGCGCCTCTGGCGGGGACGGAGGCTCGGGAGGGTATTCCGCGGTGCGCGAACCGGGGCAGTCGGAGATGCCCCCGGAGTACCGGGGACGGTCCGGACGTTTCACCGCGGCGAAGACGGTGCCGGCGCTCCGTGCGTTCCTCGAGGCTGGCGGCGTGATCGTCACCGTGGGCACCAGCGCGAATCTCGCCTATCACCTCGACCTGCCGGTGCGTAACGCGCTGGTGGAAACAGGCGGGCCGCGCCGCGACCAGCCCCTTTCGCGCGAAAAATACTTCGTGCCGGGTAGCATCCTGCGCCTGAGCCTCGATCCGTCCGCCCCGGCCACGGCAGGCATGGAGCGCGAGGCGGACATCTATTTTGATTCCAGTCATGTGTTCCGCCTCGCTCCGGAGGCGGTTAAGGCCGGACTGCGGCCGTTGGGCTGGTTTTCCAGCGCCGCGCCCCTGCGTAGCGGCTGGGCGTGGGGGCAGCATCACCTGAAGGATGGGGTGACGGCTTTCGAGGCCCCGGTGGGCCAGGGCCGGGTGTTCGTCTTCGCTCCGGAAATCACCTTCCGGGCGCAGACGCACGGGACGCTGAAATTGCTTTTCAACACGCTGTACCGCACGGCCCCGTGAGCTTCGCGGGAAACCATGTCGCGGGGCTGGAAATGCCCGGCGAAAGGGGTAGGGTGGCTCGATGAAATCAATCCTCCGCACCCTTTCCGTCACGCTCATTTCCCTGTTGCTGGTCGCCTGCGGCCGCAAGGAGCCCGCGCCCGCCGCGCAAAGCGGCGGACATGTGCACACCGCTCCGCACGGCGGCACGTTGATCGAAGTGGGCGACCACGCCTACAATCTTGAGCTGCTGCGGGATCCTGCGTCCGGCAAACTCACGGTCTGGGTTCTTGATGGGCATGCGGAGAACTTCGTGCGCATCAAGGCTGCCACCATCGAGGCCGCAGCGGCGGTCGGCGGGGAAAAGAAGACCCTCTCGCTCAAAGCGGTCGCCAATGCGGCCACCGGCGAGACCGTGGGTGACACCTCCCAATTCGAGGTGCAGGCCGATTGGCTGAAAGGGGCCGCGCCGATCGAGGTCACCGTGCCCTCCGTTGAGATCAAGGGCCGCCGATTCGAGCGTCTTTCGGGCAAGGTCGGCATCGCCGCCAAGTAATCCGCCTTCGGTCCATGCGGGGAATGCCGTCAACGTTGCGCGCGCTTCTGTTGGCGGCCGGAGCGGCGATTTGCGGGGGAGCTCCCTTTTCCGGGCCCAAGATCGATCATTCCCTGTGTTGTCCGCGGGGGTACAACCCCCTTCGGCACGAAGACCGGGAAATGGCGGGGGATTTTTTTCCGGACGCGGTCCCGGGGCTGCCGCGAGGCGCTGACTCCGCCATTTCCGTTTCCGAGCGGCGGGCGCCGGCTGGCGTGGGCAAGGAGAGCGCGAAGCCGCCGGCGCCGGTTTTACCCGAAGGACCTCCGCTTTCGGCTCTGGAGCGGCCGCCGGAGATGGTCGCGGGTTATTCGAAGGTGCACTTCAGTCAGTTGGCGGGCTTCAAGTACCGTCCGCCGTCCCAGCCGGTCCCGGCCGGGGAAGCGCTGCCCGACGCCCTGGCGCAGGTGCCGGAGTTGATCCGTGGACTCGACGGCCGCAAGGTCGTGCTATCCGGCTTCATGCTGCCGCTGAAACTCGAGAACGGGTTCGCCACGGAGTTTTTCCTTCTGAGCAACTCCTCCCTTTGCTGCTACGGGATCATGCCCGAGATGAATGAGTGGATCCATGTGCGGATGCGCGCGGAAGGGTTGCCGGCGGTCCAAGATGTGCCGGTGTTTCTCGCGGGGAAACTGCAGGTGAAGGCGCGGTGGGAGGCCGGCTATCTCACCGGGATTTACGAGATGGAAGGCCACGGGTTGCTGAAGGCACGCTGAGTGCGGCGGCGCGGCACGGGGTTTGCTGTTTGGGGAGCAGCGTTTCGGTGATTGCACCGCATTAGCGGGCGCGTCTCCGCCGCGCTCCACCGCTTACAAAGTGAACGTTTCCAGAAAAGCGACTTGCGCGACCATGGGGCGGAGCCAACCCTTGTGGGGAATTTTCACTCAAATCGGTATCCTCTGATGGTTTCCGCGAGCACAGACTACGGCTATGACAGCAAGGTCGAGGGGGGCGTTATCGTCTCCCGGGCCGATGCCGCCATTAACTGGATCCGCACTAACTCCATGTGGCCCATGCCCATGGGGCTTGCCTGCTGCGCCATCGAGCTCATGGCGGTGGGCGGAGCCCGGTTCGACATCGCTCGTTTCGGCGCCGAGGTGATGCGTTTTTCCCCCCGGCAGTCCGACTGCATGATCGTGGCCGGGACTGTGACCTACAAGATGGCCCCGCAGGTGCGCCGCATCTACGACCAGATGGCCGCGCCTAAATGGGTGATCGCCATGGGCGCGTGCGCGAGCTCGGGCGGCATGTACCGCAGCTACGCCACCTTGCAGGGCGTGGACCGCATCGTACCCGTCGACGTGTATGTCAGCGGCTGCCCCCCGCGTCCCGAGGCGCTTCTCGACGCTTTGATGAAGCTGCAGGCCAAGGTCCGGCGCGAACCGTCCGCGCGTCGTCTGCTTTCCGCCTAAGCCCTCGGCCACGCCATCATGTCCGCCGAATTTCTCGCCGCTCTTCGCTCGCGCTTCCCGCAGGCGACGGATCGCGCCTCGGTGGACCATCCCGCGGTTAATGTGCCTCTCGCCGACGTCGTCGCGGTCCTGAAGTTTTTGCGGGATGAACAGGCTTTCGACCTGCTGATGGACGTCACCGCCATCGACTGGGCCGAGGGTGCGAAGCCGCGCTTTACCGTCGTCTACCACCTGCTTTCGACCACCCGAGCCGGCAGCTATATCCGCGTGACCGCGCCCTGCGGTGGTACGGACGAGGTTCCGGTTGCGCCGAGTGTCACGGGCCTCTGGCCCGGAGCCAATTGGCACGAGCGCGAGTGTTTCGACATGTTCGGTATTCGTTTCGAGGGCCATCCGGACCTGCGCCGGATCCTGATGTGGGACGGTTATCCCTATCACCCGCTGCGGAAGGAGTTCCCGCTGGCCGGCATCGAGACCGCTCTGCCCGGCGCGGACGTGGCTGAGGAAACTGGCACCCAAGTCGTGGCCGCGCCGATGGCGGGCGGTCCGTTCGTCGCCTCAAGTGGAGAAATGAACCTTTCCGAGGCCGAGCCGCGCGCCAAGGACGAGAGCTGGAGCGACCGCGTCGCCCAGCCGGGCCAGACGCCCCTGCGGCAGGTGAAGGAATAACGATGGCCGCCGAACACACGTTTCCAGACAGCGCGGCGCGGCTCGCCGCCGGCGCCGCCGCGGTGCCGGAGGAGTTCCAGCCCGAGAAGATGTCCCTCTCGATGGGGCCTTCTCACCCGTCGACGCACGGCGTGCTGCGGCTGCAGTTGGAGATCGACGGCGAGACGGTGACCAAGGCCGATCCGGTCATCGGTTACCTGCACCGGGGCGACGAGAAGATCGCGGAGAACATGACCTACAACCAGTTCGTGCCCTACACGGACCGGTTGGATTACCTCGCGCCGCTGGCGAACAACATGGCGTACGCCATCGCGGTCGAGCGGCTCGCGGGCGTGAAGGTTCCGCCGCGCTGCGAGGCGATCCGCGTGATCACGGCCGAGATGGCGCGCATCTCCTCCCACCTGATGGGTCTCGGCGCCTTCGGCCTCGATGTCGGCGCCTGGACGGTGCTGCTCTAGTCGCTCGAGGAGCGCGAGAAGCTCTACAAGCTTTTCGAGGAGCTCACGGGCGCGCGTTTCACCACGAGTTACACGCGCATCGGCGGGGTCACGCGCGACAGCCCCGAAGGTTGGCTGGGCCGCGTCGGCGCGTTCTGCGACCAGTTCCTGCCGATCCTCGAGGAAACCCTGCGGCTCCTCACGCGGAACAAGATCTTCATGGATCGCACGGTCGGCGTGGGCGTCATCAGCAAGGCCGACGCGCTCGCGTACGGTCTTACCGGCCCGAATCTCCGCGGCAGCGGCGTCGGCCTCGACCTGCGCAAGGACAAGCCCTACTCGGGCTACGAGAATTACGAGTTCGACGTGCCGGTGGGCACGACGGGCGACTGCTACGATCGTTACCTCGTCCGCGGTGAGGAGATGCGTCAGTCGGTGCGGATCATCCGCCAGGTGATCGCGCGTTTCCCCGAGGGCCCGTGGTACGCGACGGACGCGCGCCGGATTTTCGCGCCGCCGAAGGACAAGGTGCTGAGCTCGATGGAGGAGCTCATCCAGAACTTCATGATCGTGACCGAGGGCCCGCAGATTCCGGCCGGCGAGGTCTACTTCGAGGCGGAGAATCCCAAGGGGGTCCTCGGTTTCTACATCGTGAGCAAGGGCGGGGGTGTGCCCTACCGCCTGAAGATCCGGTCCCCCTCCTTCTGCAACCTGTCGATCGTGCCCAAGGTCTGCACGGGCTGCCTGATCTCCGACGTCGTCGCCGTCCTCGGCTCGCTCGATTTCGTGATGGGCGAATGCGACCGCTGAACTTTACCGCCTCCCACCTGCGATGAACCTCAAGCCCGAGACCCTCCGGCGGATCGACGAGGTGATCACCCATTACCCGGTGAAGCGCAGCGCCGTGCTCATGTTGCTGCACGCGATCCAGGAGGACATCGGGCACCTGCCGCCCGAGGCCGTGCAGTGGGTCGCCGCGAAGCTCGAGCTGCAGCCGATCAACGTGCAGGAGGTCGTGACCTTCTACCCGATGTTCCGGCAGCACCCGATCGGGCGCCGCCATATCAAGGTTTGCCGCACGCTCTCCTGCGCCTTGCGCGGCGCGTACGGCACCTGCGCGACCTTCGAGAAGGAATTCAACACGAAGCGCGGGGAGATTTCGCCGGACGGCGAGGTCACGATCGAGTTCGTCGAGTGCCTCGCCAGCTGCGGCACCGCGCCGGTTGTGATGATCGACGACGAGCTGCACGAGAATGTCGACGCCGCCGCGGCCCGGCGGCTGAGCGACGGGATCAAGGCCGAGGCGGCCCGCCGCGGCTGATCGCGACCAAGGAGCAACGACCATGCCCGCACCCGCTGAGCGCCGCATCATTTTCCGCCATATCGACGAGCCCGGCTACTCGCGCGATCTCGCCTGCTACCAGCGGAACGGCGGGTACTCCACGTTGCGCAAGGCGCTCGGCATGGCGCCGGCCGCCATCATCGACGAGGTCAAGAAGTCCGGCCTGCGCGGGCGCGGTGGCGCCGGCTTCGGCTGCGGCCTCAAGTGGAGCCTCGTCGACCGCAAGAGCGGCAAGCCGATCTACCTGGTCGTCAACGCCGACGAGTCCGAGCCCGGCACGTTCAAGGATCGCTACATCATCCATCAGGACCCGCACCAGCTGATCGAGGGGATCATGATCTCCTCCTGGGCGAACAACGTGAAGCAGGCGTACATCTACATCCGCGGCGAGTTCCCGCACGGCGCCCGCATCCTCGAGGAGGCGATCGCCGAGGCGCGCGCCGCCGGTTTCGTGGGTCCCAACGTCCTCGGTTCGGGCTACGGCTGCGAGATCTACGTCCACCGCGGCGCCGGAGCCTACATCTGCGGCGAGGAGACCGGCCTGATCGAGTCACTCGAGGGCAAGCGCCCGTACCCGCGGATCAAGCCGCCGTACTTCCCCGCGGTGCTCGGTCTCTACCAGTGCCCGACGATCGTGAACAACGTGGAGACGCTGTGCCACGTGAAGCACATCGTCGATGTAGGCGGCGAGGCCTTTGCCCAGATCGGCACCCCGAACAACACCGGCACCCGCATCCTGTGCGTGAGTGGTCACGTGCAGCGCCCGGGCTACTACGAGTTCGAGGTGGGCCGCATCACGCTCGGCCAACTGCTCCACGAGGTTTGCGGCGGCCCGCTGCCCGGCCGGAAGTTCAAGGCCGTCATCCCCGGCGGCTCGTCCGCCAAGATCCTCCGCTGGGGTGAGAGCTTCACGCTGAAGAACAAGGATGGCTCGTCGCGCACGCTCGCGGTCGAGGATCTGCCGATGGATTTCGACACCATGGCCGCCTGCGGGACCATGGGCGGCTCCGGCGGAGTCATCGTGATGGATGACTCCGTCAACATGGTCGAGGCCCTCGCCAACATCAACGCGTTCTACGCCCACGAGAGCTGCGGCCAGTGCACGCCGTGCCGCGAGGGGTCGCTGTGGATGAAGCGCATCACCACCCGCATGGTGCACGGTGACGCCCGTGCCGAGGACGGCACCCTCCTGCGCAGCGTGGCCGACCAGATCGCCGGCCGCACCATCTGCGCCTTTGGCGAGGCCTGCTCCTGGCCCACGCAGAGCTTCGTCGCCAAGTTCGGCGACG
>CAXRGI010000205.1:0-4909 GCA_964229935.1 Opitutales bacterium | reverse complement strand
CGCACTCCAACGCGACCGGCGAGGCGGCGACGCGCGGCGGGCGGACGCGGATGGCTGCCGCCGCCGCCACGCCGAAGCGCTCGAACTCGCTCTCGCCGTGCGGCAGCGAGGCCGAGGTGGCGTTCATCGCCTCCGCGAGCGCGAAGGGCACGAGGCTCACCGTGAACTCCCGCGTCTCCTCGATGTTGCGCAAAGTATCCTTCTTCCCGCCATCGCGCTTGTTCGCGACCACCACGAGGAGCGTGGGCGGGTTGGCCGTCACGCCCTGGAAGAAAGAATACGGCGCGAGGTTGCCGCGGCCCGCGGCGGAAAGCGTCGACACCCAGGCGATCGGACGCGGCAGGATCACGCTGATGAGCAGCGCGTAGGCGTCCCGGGGCTTCAGCTGCGTGAAGTCGATTTCCATCCCGCACCGTCGCCCGCGCAGGCAACGCGTGCAAACCGGATGTCGCGGGAAGACCACGCCGGCATTGTCAACCGCCCGTCCATGCGTTCTCTCCGACCACCCATGCCCACCAGCTTCGGCCAGACCCCCGACGGACGCCCGGTGCGCCTCTTCACCCTCGACAACGGCCGGGGCCTGCGCGCCGAGCTCTCCGACCTCGGCGCCACCATCGTGAGCCTCTTCGCGCCGGACCGCACGGGGCGCGCGGGCGACGTCGTGCTGGGCTTCGGGGACGCGGCGGCGTACGCCGCGCACACGTCGTACTTCGGCTGCGTGATCGGCCGGGTGGGCAACCGCATCGCCGGCGGACGGTTCACTCTCGACGGCCGGGAATACCGTCTCGCCACCAACAACGCCCCGGCCGGCCTGCCCTGCTGCCTGCACGGCGGCCGGATCGGTTTCGACCGCGCCGTGTGGCGGGCCGAGCCGTCCGACACCCCGGCCGGACCCGCGGTGCGCTTCTTCCACCGCAGCCCGGCGGGCGACGAGGGATTTCCCGGGCGACTCGACGTCGTGGCCACCTACACCGCGACGACCGACAACGCGCTTCGGCTGGACTACGAGGCGACGTGCGACGCGCCGACGCCGGTCGCGCTGACCAACCACGTCTATTTCAATCTCGCCGGCGAGGGTTCCGGCGACGTCCTCGGCCATCAGGCGCGCTTCCACGCAAGCCGGTTCACCCCGGTGGACGCCGGATTGATCCCTTTGGGACATCTGGCTCCGGTCGCGGGCACGCCCCTTGACTTCACCCGAGCCCGGGCGATCGGCGACCGCATCAGCGACGAGCATGAGCAACTACGTTTCGGGCTCGGTTATGACCATAATCTGGTGATCGACCATCCCGCTTGGCCGCCGTCGGAGCCGACCCTGGCGGCCGAGGTTTTTGATCCGTCGACGGGGCGCGTGCTTGAAACCCTCACCACCGAACCCGGCATGCAGTTTTACACCGGAAACTTCCTCGACGGCTCGCTGATCGGGAAAAGCGGCCGGGCCTACGGGCACCGGCACGGCTTCTGCCTTGAGACGCAGCACTTCCCGGATTCGGTGAACCAACCCGCGTTCCCGACCACCATTCTGCGACCGGGCCGCACCTTGCGCTCGACCACGATCTACCGCTTCTCCGCGCGATGAAACGCGATCGTTTGCCCCGCTTCCTCCGCCCCGCCGGTCTGGCCACCGCCGCCCTCGGTGCCACCGGGATGATGCTCGGAGTGGTGGGAGGCTGCCGACCGGCGGACAAGGCCGCGCCCGCCGCGGCGGCCACGGTCGCGGCCAAGTCGGCGGACTGCCAGGCGTGCCACTCCGACGTCCACAAGGCGTGGCTCGACTCGCACCACGCCAAGGCGCAGCGCCCCGTCGATCCCGCGATCGAGGGAACCAAACTCGCGCAGCCGCAGGAGTTTTCGCTCCACGGAGTGGACTACCGGGTCGAGTGGAAGGACGGGAAACCGGTCTTCACCGAAAAACGTCCGGGCGATGCGCCCTTCACCTACACGGCTGATTTCATCCTGGGCCACACCCCGCTCCTCCAGTACCTGGTGCCCAAGGAGGGCGGCCGGCACCAGGCCGCGGAGCTCGCATACGATCCGCACCGCAAGGAGTGGTTCAACGTCTTCGGGGACGAGGGGCGTCGCCCCGGGGAATGGGGGCACTGGCGCGGCCGCGGCATGAATTGGAACTCGATGTGCGCGCACTGCCACATGACCGATTACCGGAAGAATTACGATCCGGTGAAGGACGTCTACGCGACCACATGGCGCGAACAGGGAGTCGGCTGCTACCAGTGCCACGGCGACCTGCCCGCGAGCCACTTTGATCCGTCGCGCGGCCCCGCGAAGGGGCCGGGCAAGGGCCTCACCGCGGCCGAGATCCAAAAGGCGGCGGAGACGTGCGCGCCGTGCCACGCGCGCAACGAATTGCTCACCGGTCGCCTCGAGCCGGGAGGGCATTACCACGACTTCTACCGGCTCACCCTGCCCACCGAAGCGAACGTGTTTTATCCCGACGGTCAGGTGCGCGACGAGGACTTCAACTACACCTCGCTCCTTACCAGCCGCATGGGAGGAAAGGCCGGCGTGACGTGTCTCGACTGCCACGAAGCCCACAGCGGGAAGATGAAGCTTCCCGTGCAGGACAACTCGATCTGCCTGCAATGCCACGGCCCTTCGCCGCGCGGCAACGCCCCCGTCATCGACCCGGTGGCTCATTCCCGCCACCTGCCCGGCAGCACGGGGAATATGTGCGTGAGCTGCCACATGCCCACCACCACCTACATGCAGCGGGACCCGCGGCACGACCACGGCTTCACCAAACCCGATCCGCTGCTGACCAAGGAACTGGGTATTCCCAACGCGTGCAACCGCTGCCACACCGACAAGGACACCGATTGGGCCATCGCCGCCGCCGACAAATGGTACGGCCCGAAACTCGATTCGCGTCAGCGGCAGCGCACCCGGGTCGTCGCCGCGGCGCAGGCGGGCTCGCCCGACGCCGCCGACCGTCTGCTCTCTTTCATCGCCAGCGAGGACATCCCGGCCTGGCGGGCGACCCTGCTGCTGCTCACGCGGCCCTACGCCGCGCGCGATCCGCGCGTGGTCCAGACCGCCCGCGAGCACCTGAAGGACGCCGACCCCATGGTCCGTTCCGCGGCGGTGCAGGTGCTGGCCGCGCTCCCGGGCGAGGCCGCCACCCTGCGCCCGATGCTGGAGGATCCGGTGCGGCTGGTGCGGCTGGACGCCGCCTGGCCCCTGTCGGCCGAGCTGCCCCCCAACTCGCGCGCGCGGCGTGAGCTCGACGAATATCTCGCCGCCAGCGCGGACCAACCGGCGGGCCGGATGCGCCTCGGACAGGATTTCTTCAACCGCGGGATGAATGCCGAGGCGGAGCTTCACCTGCGCAAGGCGACGGAGTGGGACCCCTACTCGCCCGGCCTGCACGACCCCCTCGGGATCTTCCTCAATGAAATGGGACGGCCGGCCGAGGCCGCCGCCGCGCTCTGGCGCGCCGCGCAGCTCAGCCCCGCGGACGCCCAGGCCGCCTTCAACGCCGCGCTCGCTTTCGCCGGCGCGCGCCGGCTGAACGACGCCGAGCTCGCCTTGCGCGAGACCCTGCGCCGCAACGCCGCGTTCGACCGCGCGTGGTACAACCTCGGCCTCCTGCTCGCGCAGACCGGCCGCGGCGCCGAAGCCATCCAGGCCCTCGAGACCGCCGAGCGCGCCGCTCCGGCGGTGGCCGACTATCCGTACGCCCGCGCCACCATCCTTTGGCAACAGGGAAACCGGAACGCCGCCCGCGCCGCCGCCGAAAAGGCGCTGCGCATCAATCCCGCCCACCCCGCCGCGCGCCAGCTGGTTGACCAACGCTGAGCGGTCGACCGTCGTGCGGAAAAATCCCGGCCCAACTAACGGACGGGATTGCTGCCGGGAGCTTCTTGCCTATCAGGGCTTTGTCATGGGTTCTCGTTTCCCAAAGCTGATACTCCGCGCGACCTGGTTGCTGGTCGGCCTTCTGCCCTCGCTTGCGCCGGCGGCCGCGCCCGCGCTCGTCCTGGCGTTGAAGCCCGACAAGAACCCCGACGCTCTGCTGGCGGAGAAGGCGGCGTTGGAGCGCTTTCTCGGCGACCAACTGGGGCGCCCCGCCCGGGTGATCATTCCCCTCACGCCGGCCGTGATCATCGAAGGCTTCGCCAACGGCACCGTCGACCTCGGTTACCTGAGCGCGACCGACCTCGCGCGGGCCGGCAAACTCGGCGGAGCCCGCCTGCTGCTCGCCGGGGAATTTCCGAACGGTCAGCGCAGCTACCGGAGTCTTTGGCTCGCCTTGCGCGATCGCCCCTACCGCGACGTCACGGAGCTGCGGGGCCGGCCGGTCGCCTTCGCGAGCAAGACCAGCACGTCCGGCTTCGTCGTGCCGCTCTGGGATCTGCGGCGTCGGGGCCTCGTCTCGGAGAAAGGCAACCCCGAGGAGTTTTTCGGCCGGGGAAATGTCTTCTTCGGTGTCGGCTACGTCTCCGCCGTGGAGCGCGTTTTCGCGGGCGAGGCGGAGGCCGCGGCCGTCAGTGATTACGTCTTCGAGCAGGACAAGCACCTCACGGCGGAGCAACGCGCGCGCCTGCGTATCGTGCAGGCGCAGGGTCCCGTGCCCAGCCACGTCATCGCCGTGCGCGCTTCCCTCCCCGCCGCGGAGGTCGCGGCGGTGCGCGCGGCCCTGCTGGCCTTCAACGAGACGGCCCACACCGGGCTCCGCGACCGGTTGTTCACCACCAAGCTGGTGGAGGCGGACGAGCGCGAGCATCTCGCGACCCTGCGGGAGGCGCTGGAACTCGCCGAACGCGCCCTCACCCGCTGAACACCGGCCGCCGCCGCGAAACCGCCGATGCCGGATCCAGAATCCCAAGAGTCCACGGCGCCCGTCCCCGGCGCGCACGTGGCGCTGCACCGGCTGGGATTGCGGCGCGGCGAC
>CAXRGI010000204.1:0-2707 GCA_964229935.1 Opitutales bacterium | reverse complement strand
CCTGCGACTGCTCGCGACAGGTCCTGGAGGGCGTCAACGTGGAGGACACCGTGCACATCACCGCGCGCCACGGCGCCGTGCTCGCCAGCTACGCCTTGAATCAGTTCCAGGCGCCGAACGAGAACGTCGTGCAGTTCAACGCCGCGGGCGGCAGCGTGCGGATCGAACTGCACCGCCAGCGCTGGGGCACATTCGCCGCCGGCGCGGCCGACTGGACGTGGCACGACACGCCGGTGCCGGATCGCGACTCCCACTTCATCGCGCAGGCCAACGCCTTTCTCGATCAGATCGAGGGACAGCCCGCCAAACTCTGCTCCCTCGAGGACGCGGCGCAGACCCTGCGCTTCAACCTTGCCGCGCTGTCCTCCGCTGAAACCGGCACGCGGGTGGAAGTGCGTAACGACCGTTTGGAATGAAGATCGCCGGCAGGTTTGCCCACAGAACACACGGAATCCACGGAAGTTCCTTTTCCGCGTTTTCAGTGTTTTCCGTGGGGGAGGATGGTTCGACCCCCACTCTCCGTGTCTCCGTGGAGAAGCCGATCGGGTTCTGACTGATTTCCACGCCCTCTCATGACTTCACCGCTGCGTCTCGCCATGCTCGGGATGATCCCGGGCAACGGGCATCCGTACTCCTGGTCCGCCATCGTGAACGGTTTCGATCCGGCGGCGATGGCCGCCTGCCCCTACCCGGTCATCCCGCGCTACCTCGGCGCGCAGCCCGCCGGCACCGTGCGCATTCCGGAAGCGCAGGTGACTCATCTCTGGACCGACAACCCGGCCGAGGCTCCGACCGTCGCGGCCGCCGCGCTCATCCCTAACGTCGTTGCCCAAACCGAGGACGTGATCGGCAAGGTCGACGCCGTGCTCATCGCGACCGACGACGGCTTCGACCACGTGCGGCGCGCCCGGCCGTTTGTCGAAGCGGGCCTGCCGGTCTTCATCGACAAACCGCTGGCGCTGACGGTCGAGGACCTGCGCACCTTCGCGCTTTGGGAAAAGGCCGGCGCGCGTATCCTTTCCTCGAGCGGACTGCGCTATGCGCCGGAGATTGTGCCGTACATCGAAGGCGCGGGACGCGCGGTGCTCGGGGAACTGCGCTGGATCTCGGGCGTCAGTACCAAGACCTGGGAACGCTACGGCATCCACCTGCTGGAGCCCATCGCACGTCTGCTCGGGACGGGTTTCGATTCGGTGCGGTTGGAATCGCCCGCGGCCGGCGTCGAGATCGCCCACCTCACGCATCGCTCGGGCGTGCAGGTCACGATCCCGGTCATTGCCGACGGCGGCGCCACTTTCGGCACCCTGCACCTTTGCGGCACCGGCGGCCAGGTCACGCTGCGCCTCGCCGACACCTACACCGCTTTTCGCGGACAATTGCTCGAGTTCATCGCCTTCGCCCGTGGCGGCCGACCCACCTACGCGTTCAGCGAGACGATCGAGCTGATGTCCGTCTTGGTAGCCGGTATCCGCAGCCGTAACGAAGGCTCGCGCCGCGTCGGCATCGGCGAAATCGTCGCCTCCCTTTCCCCATGAAACTTCGCCGCAGCCGCCTGCTTTCCCTCGTGCGCGAGGGCCAGCTGGTCACCTCGTTCAAGGCCAACCTCAACGACCCGCGCGTCATCGAGATCGCGGGTCTCTGCGGCTGCGACGCCGTGTGGATCTGCAACGAGCACGTTCCCAACGACTGGACGAACCTCGAGCACCAGATCCGCGCCGCGCGCCTGCATGACATGGACTCGCTGGTGCGCATCACCAAGGGCTCGTACAGCGACTACATCCGGCCGTTCGAGGCCGACGCCACCGGCATCATCGTGCCGCACGTCGGCTCGGCCGACGAGGCCCGGCAGATCGTCGATTGGGTGCGCTGCCACCCGGTCGGCAAACGCCCGCTCGACGGCGGCAACACGGATGGCAAGTACTGCCTGATCCCGATCACGGACTACACCCGGCACACCAACGAGGAGCGGGTCGTCGTGATGCAGATCGAGTCGCCCGAGGCGCTCGCCAACGTCGAGGCGATCGCCGCCGTGCCCGGCTACAACGGCCTTATGTTCGGCCCCGGCGACTTCAGCCACCGCATCGGGAAGGTCGGGCAGATCGACGACCCCGAGGTGGTCGCGGCCCGCAAGCGCGTTGCCGCCGCCGCCCGCCGCCACGGCAAGTTCATCATGTCCTCGGGCATCTTCCAGCCGTTCAGCGACCTCGTCGCCGAGGGCACGCAGGTCTTCAACATCGGCGCTGACGTACTCGCCCTAGGCGCCTACGTGAAACAACGCCTCGAACTCGTCCGTGGCCACGTCGACGGCCTCCCCGCCGACCTCAAACCCAAGGCCCGTTCCCCGTACGGCGGATGAAAAAGAACAGGAGGACCAAAGGACGAAGGGACCAATGGTCTAAGAGACCGGCGCCCAACAGACGCGATCCGCCCTCCGTACCCTAGTCCCTCAGTCCATTAGTCCTTTGGTCCCTTGGTCCCTTGGTCCGTTTGTCCCTTGGTCCCTTAGCCCCCATGTCTACCCCCAACTTCTCCCTCGCCGGTAAAGTGATCGTGCAATCGGGCGGCAGCGGCCTGCTCGGGCGGGCGCTCGTGTCCGGGCTCGCCGCCAGCGGCGCGACACTCGTGGTGGCGTCGCGCGACGCGGCCAAGCTGGAGACCCACGCCGCCGCCGAGCGCGCCGCGGGGCGCCGGGTGTACGCCGAGACGG
>CAXRGI010000203.1:0-3936 GCA_964229935.1 Opitutales bacterium | reverse complement strand
TCGGCGCGGACAAAAGGATAGAAGTCGTTCCGATAGAAAAACGCCTCCGTGCCCTCGGCGAAGTATTCCTTGTGATTGGTCAGGCCGTAGTGCCGCACCCTCCGGCCGGTGTGGGCAAGGACCTGCTCGTAGTTGCCCGCCGCCTTCGCCTTCTCGTAGGCCGCGATGATCGCCGGGTGCTCGAAGCCCAGGACCTGATCGTGATACGCGTGGGCAAGCTCGTGAAGAATCACGGCGGGGTGCTTGAGCATCTGCTCGCGGGACAGAAGATCACGCGCCTGCGGGAGGTGAACCTTGCGCGCGAGGCGAGGGTCATGGCCGTTCGCCACCAGCCAGTCGCGGCTGGGATGGTATTGCTTGGCCTTGAGCGTCGGGTGGCTGTGCTCGAGCCAGACTTCCAGTTGCTGCATTCGCACCAACGGCCCCTTGGGAATGAGGACCTTGATGCGCTGAAAATGGTTCGCGAGCATCGCCTGGGCCGCTGCCCCCGCCTCACGATGCTCGCCGTCGACCAGGCTGGGCTCGAGGTGAACTTTCCAACCCTCGATGTCGCGCACGACGGGATCGAAGCGGACGCCGCCCTTGGGCTTTGCTTGGGATGGTCCCTCCACGGGCCGCGGGGTGGCGTTCGCCGCATCGCTGCGCGCCTGCGCCTGCTCTCGGATCCTGACCTTCAACGTGGCGAGGCGCTCCGGCCACACGAACGTGGGCGCCTTCGTCGGATCGTAGCCCGCCAGGTGGCCGGTGAGGCGTGTGGTCGGCTTGGTGTATTTCAACTCGGTGTCGCCAAAGACTTCCCGGCACAAAGCGGCGAGTCCGGGATCGTAGGCCAGCAACTCGGCGCGCGTGTTGACGTGATTGTGGTCGTGGTCGTTCTCCCGGTTGTCATCGAACCACGATTGCACCCCTTCGGCGAAGTACTCGTGGTGGTTCACACTCGCGTACTTGCCCTTCCATAAACCGGCCTTCATCGCGCGGTCGTAGGCCTGCTTCACCCGGGCGTCGAAGGTGGGGTCGACGTTCGACAAACCTCGCAGGTGCATGTTGTGCGCGAATTCGTGGATCAGGATGTTCTCCCGCGAGTACGGATCGCCGGGGTAGGCCAGCAGGTTTTCCTCGGCGCAGGAACAGAACGGATCCGTCAAACTTCCGCCCATGCCGCGGGCGCGCGCATCGCGGTAATCCCGCGGGGAGACGCCGGGGAAGTCCGGCACGGGAGTCGCCGCCAGCCATTTCCACTCCGGCTGGTCGCAGGTGAATTCGTTCCACGCCAGGATGGAGAGGCGCGCGCCGCTTTGAATCATCGCCGCGCGCACGTCGGGCCGCTTCGCCAGCATAAGATCAACGAGGTAAGCAGCTTCCGTGAGCGCGTAGGGGTTGACCCGGGCCGAGGCAACGATCGGAAAACCGCCCGCGCTCACGCGTTGGGTGTAGAAGGCCGGCACGCCCTCCTCGTCCGGCGGATCAAATCGAAATCCCTGCACCGGCACCCGGCTGGTGACGATCCGCTCGGTTCTGTCGTCGCGTCCCACGACCGCGAAGCGGTGGCCGAGCGTGGTCGTGATGACCGTGTTCGATCCCGGGGCGACCGATCCGTTTGGTACGCGCTCGGTTTCGCTCTTAATCCAGAAGATGTCCACGGCCTGCGCGCTGCCGTTGATGATCTGGAGTCTGGGGCGAGCCGTCGGGCTTGGGTTGCTGGGTGAGGCCGAGTTCGTCGCGTAAAATCCACCGAGGAGAACGAGGAGCGCGATGCGGAGGAAGTTCATGACTGGGTAGCGCGGTAACCGCTTACCTCGCTGCGTGGCGAAGCGGAAGCCGCGGCCACGCACCGGGATTTTCCGTAAGTCGCTGGAAAAGTTCCCAAGGGCACTGGAAAAGCAGGGTCGGCGGAAATCGGCGGAAAAAGCGTCGCTTCTTCCGCGCGAAAGAAGAATCCCGCGGGTCGTGCCACGGGCCTACGGCGCCCTCAGAAGGCCACCGTTGCCGTGGTGATGTATTGCCGGGGTTCAGTGTAGCGCGTCCAGGTGTAGCCGTTGCCGATGTCGACCTTCTCGTCGAAGACGTTGTTGACGTTGAGCTGGAGGGTCCAGTTGAAGCGGCCGAGCTTGCGGCGGTAGCTGACGAACGGATTGGTGAGAATGTAGCTTTGACTCCGGATCGGGGGCAGGACCTCCACGCCGGTAATGGTGACCCCGTTGCGTTCGCGGCCGAAGGTGTAACGGGCGGCAACGCCGGTGGTGAGGCCCTTGAGCCGCCCCTCGGTGAAGCTGTAGCGGGTGGTGAGGCTGGCGGTGGCGCGTCGGGTCAGCGAGATCACGCCTTCCTGGTCCTCGAGAAAATCGCGGGTGATCGTGGTGGCATCTTCGGGATCGAGCCCGCGACTGCGGGCGGTCGCCCGGGCCTCGGTGAGAAACCCACCAAGCAGCGGGAAGAAACGGGTGAACTCGGTCTGGTTGCGCGAGTATGAGCCAAGGAGGGTCCAGTTGCGGTTGAGGTTGGCGAGCACCTGGTATTCCCAGCCGCTCGAGGTGCGGTCGCGGTAGTCGACGAGATTGGCGAAGGGTTTCGCGAGGAGCGGGTTCAGCTCGTCGCGGACGGCGGCGCTGATCGAGGCGTTGAGGTTTTCCTGTTTGGTGGCGAAGCGCGTGACGGTGGCCTCGATCTTGCCGCCGAAGAGTTTGAAGCGGGCGCTGAAATCGGCGCCTTCGCCGGTGATCGGGACGAGGGCGCCACCGGTGAGGTCAGTGCCGTAGTTGTCGGAAAACTGCGACGACTCGAAGTAGCCGCCGGTGAACGAGAGCCAGGGGAGGGCGTGCCAGACCGCACCGTAGGTCTGGTTGGTGCTCCAGTCGTCCGCGAACGGATACACCGGAACGCCGCTGATCTTGCGCGTGCCGTCGTTGGGGAGGCGGGTGCCGTTGGCGGCGAGGTAGGTGTGCTCGTTGAAGTTGTTGGTGTCGGCGGTGGTGGGGGCGCTGGCGCTCTGCAGCCAGTGCTCGCGGCTGAGGCCGATACTGGAGCGGACGCGGCCCTTGAAGTAGGAGCCGAGGATGTTGACGGAGCCGGAAGTGAGACTCTGGTCGAGCCGGCGATTGACCCCCGCATTCTGGCGGAAGAGCTGGGTGACGCCGGGGCGGATGTTCCAGCCGAGCTTCTCGTCGCTGTTGCCGTCACGCAGGTAGTGGACCGGGTAGACGAGGTTGTTGGTGAAGTACGCGGCCTGGCCGGTGTAACCCCGGCGGGCGATCTCCTCGCGGGTCAGGGAGTAGCCAAAGAATTCGGAATAGACCTCCTCGTGGCGGTAATTGGCGCCGAGGACGACGCGCTGCGTGATGCCCCACGGGAGGACGGCGTCGTAGACCAGCTGGGCGCGCCAGTTGAGGATGTCGTGTCCGTCCGGGTTATAGAGCGGCACGTGCACGATGAACAGCTGCTCGTAGTTGGGGTTGGGGATGGTGCCGGGGCCGTTGGGGTTGGGGAGCACGGGGTTGACGTCGACGTGGAGGTAGCGGCCGGCGACGGCGCCGAGGCTGGAAAGGCTGGAGAAGGCCTGCTTGCGGATGGTGTCATCGACCTGGGCGTTGTGGGCGACGAGGCCGTGGAGCTGGTCGGAGAACGCGTGCTTCAGCTCGATGGTGTAGGCGAAGTATTTGGAGTTATGCTTGGTGTCGGGCCCGCCCCAGTCCTGGCCCAGCGGTACGATGCTCTCGGGGACGCGGCGGAGTGGGATGCGATTGGGGTTCTGCGGGTCGGTGGCGGACGTGGCGGTGGCGCCGGTCGGAATGACTGAAATGCGGAAGGTGTTCGTAGCGGTGGACTGCCAGTTGTTCAGCACGCCGCCGATGTCGACGAAGGCGTGGTTCACGGCGGTGGCGGCGCGAATCTGCTGCATGCCGACGCCGTTGACCTGGATGCCGGGGCGGACCGGATCGA
>CAXRGI010000202.1:0-5531 GCA_964229935.1 Opitutales bacterium | reverse complement strand
CGAGGAGTAAACAAACGCGGAGTCGTTGAGCCGCAGGCGTCCGAGCGCGGCCTTCAGCTTCTCGTAGTCGCCGCTCTCGAGCGGGTAGAGGCCGCAGAACACCATCGGGCGGACCTCCTTGTAACCCGGGAGCATCTCCGTGGCCGGCTTCTGCGCGAGGGTGATGGTATCGCCGATCTTGATGTCGGCCGTGCTCTTGATGTTCGAGACGACGTAACCGACGTCGCCTGCGCGCAGCACGTCCACCTTCTCCATCTTGGGGGTGAAGATCCCGACCTCCTTCACTTCCGACTTCACGCCGTTGCTCATCAGCAGCATCTGGTCCCCGGCCTTGATCGCGCCCGAGAAGACCCGGGCGTAGGAGATCACGCCGCGGTACGAGTCGTAGAGAGAGTCGAAAACCAGGGTGCGCACCTGCGGGTAATCGGTCCAACGCGGCGACGGCACGCGCGCGACGACCGCTTCCAGGATGTCCTCGATGCCGATGCCGGATTTTCCGCTGGCCAGGATCGCCTCCTCGGCGGGGATCGTGAGGATGTCCTCCAACTGGCGCATGCAGAGCTCGAGGTTGGCGCTCGGGAGGTCGATCTTGTTGATCACCGGGATGACCTTGAGCTTCTGGTTAAAGGCCAGGTGGGCGTTGGCGACCGTCTGAGCCTCAACCCCCTGCGCCGCGTCGATCAACAGCACCGCGCCCTCGCACGCCGCCAGGCTGCGGGAAACCTCGTACGAGAAATCCACGTGGCCGGGGGTGTCCATCAGGTTGAGTTTGTACGCCTGCCCGTCCTTCGCGTGATACCGCATCGTGACGGGATGCGACTTGATGGTGATACCGCGCTCTTTCTCGAGGTCCATCGCGTCGAGATGCTGATCGGTCAGCACGCGCTGCTCCACCGTGTTGGTGTACTCGAGCAGACGGTCGGAGAGCGTCGTCTTCCCGTGATCGACGTGCGCGATAATGCAGAAATTGCGGGTATGGCGGAAATCGGACATCGGATCAGGCGCTGACGTCGGTGAACTCGGCGAAACTGCGGACCGTCCACGTCTTTTCCGTGCGACGCGCGAGGCCGGCGAGCACGCCGCCCGGTCCGAGTTCCCAGAACTCCGTGGCGCCCGCGACGGCCGCGGCGCGCATGCAGTCCTCCCAGAGGACGGAAGAAACGACCTGGGAGATCAGAGCGCCCTTGATGGCGGCGGGATCCGAGATCGCCGCACCGGTGGTATTGGTGAACACAGTGAAGCGAGGTGCGGCGAACGGGATGGGCGCCAGGAAAGCCGCGAACGCCGCCCGGGCGGGCTCCATGAGGCGCGAGTGGTAGGCGCCGGCGACATTGAGGGGCATCACCTTCTTCATGCCGCGCTCCTTCGCACCGGCGACGGCCGCGGCGATCCGGTTCTTTTCACCGGAAATGATGATCTGACCCGGCGCGTTGAAGTTCGCGGCCTCCACGTCGAAATCACGGCAGAGTTCAACCACCCTGCCCCGCTCCTCTCCGATCACGGCCGCCATGCCGCCAGAAGTCGCTTCACAGGCCTCCTGCATCAAGCGACCGCGCTCGGCCACGATCCGCAGGCCCGTCGCGAAATCGAAAACCCCCGCCGCGCAGTAGGCGGTGAGCTCTCCGAGGCTCAGCCCCAACGCCATGGCGGGCTCGCCTGTTGGCACTTTCCCCGCTTCGCGCAGCGCCGCGAGCGTGGCCAAACCGTGGGTGAACAACGCCGGCTGGCAGACCTTGGTCTGGGTAAGTTCGGACTCAGGCCCCGAGAAGCTAATGCTCCTCAAGTCCCAACCCAGCAGCTGGTTGGCCTGTTCGTACAGCGCGCGGGCGGCGGCCGAGGCGTCGCACAGTGACGCCCCCATTCCAACCTTTTGAGCTCCCTGGCCCGCGAAAAGAAGTGCCAACGCCATTATTAAACGGCCGAGAGAAACGCGCGGGGGGCGGAATCCAAGCCCTAAAAGCGCTTCAGCTGTCGGTAGAGCTTATCCTCGGCGATCGGACGTACAAAATCGGGCACAGCTCCTTTCGGGTTTGGAGCAACCGCGGGCACATTCGCGGACGGTACCGGCGTGACCAGCGGCGCCACCGGCGAAGGAGGAGCGGGAGCCGCCCCACTACGCGGGGGCGAACCTTCGCCGGGAAGAAACTGCAGAAAAGGGTTTTCGCTGTTCCTGCCACGCCCGTTGGCAGCTTCGGCCCCCGTCGCACGGCCGACGAAAAGCTCCGCCAGGCTCGTATCACTCGATCGCGCGATCGCGGTCGCAGATGAAACATCGGTCGCATGCGCCGAGACGTAGTCCGTCGGCTGAGGTGCGTTGGACTCACGCGGGGCGGCCAGCGTCGACTGCAGCAAGGCGAAATCCTGCGGGGACACCCAATCCTTCAGGAAACGGGCGAATGGATTGAGCTCTGCGTCCCGCCTCCCGCCCGCGTCGCGTTCCTCATCCCTCCGCGTATGCGCGGTCTCCTCCGTGGCGGATTGATCCTCGCGCCTGGTTGATTCCGAAAAGTTACCCTCCCGCCAAGCATCGCGTCCCGCGCGTTCCGTCCTTCCCTCGCCCTTCGCGCTGGAGGGCCCGGATTTCCGATCCATCGCCTCCACGAGCCAGTTGCGGCCGTTTTTCTCCGCGCTCGGGCGCACCTCGGATCGCGGCGCCGGCGTCGGCGCGACCGGTGCCGATTGCAATGGCACGGGCGGCACGGCCTCGCGCAGGTCGCGCCATCCCCCGTCGCGTTCCGTGATCCGACTTCCTTTGGCGGTCTCAAGGTCCCGCTTCGCTTGTTCGAGCGGGCTGACGACGGAAGGCGTCGTCGCGGGCTCGGCGCTTTGGGCCGACACATACGCCAAATGGAGGAAGACGACCGGAGCGACCACGCTCCTCACGGGCCGGGACCAGGTCACGTTTTGATGAAGATTCCCTTCATGTTCATTTCAAGCTGCTGCGGATTCGGCGAATACTTGAGGGCGTCGGCCTTGTTGATCTTCCCGGCCTTCCACAGGCGGTAGAGGTCCTTGTTGAAGGAGAACGTGGCGCTGTCGGCGTTGCTCTCCAGCAACCCCTGGATCTTCTCGTTCTGGCCCTCGAGGATCAGGCCGCGCACGGTCGCATCGGCGACGAGGATCTCGTTGGCGGGCACACGGCCGTTGCCCTCCGCGTTCGGGATGAGCTTCTGGCAGATGAAGCCACGCAACGATCCGGCGATCGCGCGCCGGGCCTGCTCGACCTCCTCGGCCGGGAAGAACTCGAAGAGGCGGCTCAGGGATTGGGAAACGGTCGCGGCGTGCATTGTGGAAAGCACGAGGTGGCCCGTTTCCGCCGCGGCGATCGCGGTCTCGAACGTGTCGCGGTCGCGCATCTCGCCGACGAGAATGATGTCGGGGTTCTGACGGAGCACCGCCTTGATCGCCAATTGAAAGCTCGGGACGTCCAGGCCGATTTCGCGCTGCTGGAACAGCGATTTTTCATCGACGAAGGTGTACTCGATCGGGTCCTCGATGGTGACGATGTGGCGGTCGAGATTGCGATTAATCCAGTTGAGCATCGCCGCCATCGTGGAGCTCTTGCCGGATCCGGTGGCTCCGCACACCAGCAGGATGCCGTCCTTGGCCTGCGCGAGCTTCACCAGCGCCTGCTCGGTCTGCCCGAGGCCGAGTTGCTCGAAGGTCGGCACGGAGTCCTTGATGTGCCGCAGCACCACGCTCACCTGGCCGCGCTGATGAAAGGCGTTCACGCGGAAGCGCCCGACCCCCGCCGCGGAATAGGCGAAGTCGACCTGCCCCTCGTCGGTCCAGTTCCTCCGGAAAACCGCCGGCACGTGCTCCACCACGAAGGCCTCCGCGGTGGCGGACGGAATGGGCTCCATCTCCACCGCCTCGAGCTTTCCCGCGCGGCGCACGTAGCCCGGTTTACCGGCCTTCACGATGACGTCGCTCACCTTGCTTTCCACCGCGAGGCGCAGCAGGTCGTTGAACAATTCCGTGTGCGGCGTCGTCGACGCGGGAGCGGTCATGGGGAAAAAAGCGTTGCGGAGCAAGTAGGTCGCCGTGCTTTGTTCGGCAAGGTTTCATTGCCCGACATCATGCCACGACGTCCGCTCACCGGCACCATCACCGCCCTTGCCACCCCGTTCGACCGCGACGGGAAGGTCTCCTACGCTGATCTGCGTAAACTCATCGCGCACCAGCTGCGTGGCGGAATTGACGGGCTGGTCCCGGTGGGCACCACCGGGGAGTCCCCCACCCTTTCCCACGAGGAACACATGGACGTCGTGCGCTTCACGGTCGCGGAGGCGAAGGGACGCGTGCCGGTCATCGCTGGTACCGGTTCCAATTCAACGCATGAGGCGCTTGAGCTCACCCGCCTTGCCCACGACGCCGGAGCCGACGCCATGCTCGTGGTCGCCCCGTACTACAACAAGCCGAGCCAGGAGGGGCTTTTCCGCCACTTTTGCGCCCTCGCGGAATGCACCGATCGGCCAATCGTGTTGTACTCGATACCGGGGCGCTGCGGCATCGAGATCAGTGTCGAGGTCGTCGAGCGTCTCCGCGCAAAGTACCGCCACGTCTCCACGATCAAGGAGGCCGGCGGCAGCGTCGATCGGGTGGATCAACTCAAGCAGGCCATGGGCCGTGACATCACGGTGCTGAGCGGCGACGACTCGCTTACCCTACCCTTCATGTCCGTCGGCGCGGAGGGCGTGATCAGCGTCGCCTCCAACCTTTTCGTGCGCGAGGTGCGCAGGATCGTGGAGCTGGCGCGCGCCAACGATTTCACCGCGGCGGCGCGGGTCCACCGTCGTCTTTATCCCGCATTCCGCACTTTGTTCATCGAGCCCAATCCGGTGCCGATCAAGGTGGCGCTCGCCCGTGCCGGCATCATCGCCGATTCCGGCGTGCGCGCCCCGCTCTGCGAGATGAGCACCGCCAACCGCGCGCGGCTGGAAGCCGTGCTCGCCGCGCTCGATTGAACATGCCCCTCTCCATCCATATCAATGGCTCGCGGGGTCGCATGGGCCAGGCAGTCGCCGCCGCGGTCAGGGAATCGGGCCTCACGATCGCCGCCGAGACCGACGCGGGTGACGACATCCGGGCGGGAATGGCGAAGGCCGACGCCGTGATCGACTTCAGCTCACCCACCGCGACTCCGGAGATCCTGCGGCATGCATTGGAACTACGTAAGCCGGTGGTGATCGGCACGACGGGGCACGAGGCGGCCGACCGCAAACGACTTCTCGCGCTTGCCGCTGGGGTGCCGTGCGTTTGGGCCGGAAATTTCTCCGTCGGCGTGAATCTGCTCTTCGCGCTTACCCGCCGCGCCTCCGCGGTGCTCGGATCCGATTACGACGTGGAGGTGGTTGAGATGCATCACCGCTTCAAAAAGGACGCGCCCAGCGGCACAGCGGCGCGTCTGCTGGAGATCATTCTGGAAGAAAGAAAACTCTCGGCGGAAGCCTTGCGGCACGGACGCGAGGGCCTCACCGGGGAGCGCAAGCCGACTGAAGTCGGCGTCCATGCGTTGCGCGGAGGCGATG
>CAXRGI010000201.1:0-16098 GCA_964229935.1 Opitutales bacterium | reverse complement strand
GCGCGCAGCGCGCTTTTCTCAAGCCCCGCGCGGATCTTTCTCCGACCCCCGATTAACCGTTGCCCAAGCCGCCTCGCGCGTTAACTCGTTCGCGCGATGTCCCTCCCCGCCCTCGCCGATCGCGTCGTCGTCATCATCGGCGGCAGCACGGGGCTCGGCCTTTCCGGCGCCCGAGCCTGTCTCGCCGCCGGGGCCCGAGTGGTGATCACGGGACGCAAGGCCGAAGCGCTGGCCGCGGCGGCGCGGGAGCTGGGCGCCGGCGTCGCGACGCTCGCCGGTGACGCAACCGATCCCGCCCATGCGCCGGCGGCGATCGCCTTGGCGGAGGAAAGGTTCGGAGGGTTTAACGCACTCTACCACGTGGCCGGCGGCAGCGGACGCCGGCTCGGTGACGGGCCGCTGCATGAGATGACCGACGAGGGCCTCCGCGGTACGCTGGAGCTTAACCTCCAATCGGTCATGCTTTCCAACCGCGCAGCGGTTCGCACTTTCCTCACGCGGGGTCAGGGCGGGGTGATTCTTAACCTGAGCTCCGTGCTGGCTTGGTCCCCCTCCCCCGCTTTTTTCGCGACGCACGCCTACGCGGCGGCAAAAGCCGGCATCATCGGATTCACCACCGCGGCCGCCGCAACGTACGCCGCGCAAGGAATCCGGTGCAACGTCCTCGCGCCCGCGCTCGTCGAGACGCCGATGGCCCGCCGCGCCGCCGGCGACGAACGCATCCTCGCTTTCACGCGCACAAAGCAGCCGCTCGACGGCGGCCGTATCGGCCGGCCCGCCGACTGCGACGGCGCCGTCGTCTACCTCCTCTCCGACGCGGCCCGTTTCGTCACCGGCCAAGTCCTCGCCGTCGACGGCGGCTGGTGCGTCACCGAGGGTCAGCTTCCCAAAAACTGACGTCTCCCCCTTCCCTTTCCCGCTCACTTTCACCCTCCCTTTCCCTCCCACCCTCCCTTTCCCTCTCTTCATGTCCGCCGCCACCGACTATTTCGACCACACCCAGAAATTGCTGACTCGTCTCCGCGAGACGCAGCTGCCCGCGATCGAACGCGCCGCCGAGTTGTGCGCGGAGCGCATCGCGCGTGGCGGCCTGATCTTTCTCTTCGGCTCCGGACACTCCCGAATGATGTGCGAGGAGATGACGCCGCGGCAGGGCTGCTTCGTGGGCTTCTACGCGTGGGCCGAGTCAGCGATCTCGCAGCACTGCGCCACGCTCGGCGCGAATGGACTGCGCGGTCCGCTCTTTCTAGAGAAGGTGGAGGGCTATGCGGAGCAATTGCTCGACGGCTTCAAATTTGGTCCGAACGACGCTTTCATCCTCATCTCCACGTCCGGCATTCGCCCCCTGATCATCGAGATGGCCCTCGGCGCCAAGGCGCGCGGGATGCCCGTGATTGGCGTGGTCTCCGTCGATCACTGCTCGCGCACGAAGGCCAACCACTCCTCGGGCCGTAAACTCATCGACGTGGCCGACATCGTCCTCGACAACCAATGCCCTCCGGGCGACTGCGTCGTCGAACTGCCCGGTCTCGAATGGCGCACCGGCCCCACCTCGACCGTCACCGGCGCGATGTTGATCAACATGCTGCGGTGCGAGACCGCCGAGCGGCTCCTCCGCCGCGGCCATAAGCCGGTGATGTTGCCGAGCCACCAATTTGTCGGCACGCCGGCGGCCGACGCCGCAGAGCGCCAGCTCGAGGCTTACTACGAGGGCTTCCGGCGCAGCCTCGCCCACCTCTACGCATGACCTGGGCCGCGGGGATCGACGTCGGCGGCACGCGCATCAAGGCCGTCGCGGCCTCGGCCGATGGCACCATCCTCCGCCGCGTCACCCACGCCACCGCCGACGGTGCAGCCACGCCGACCGACTGGACTCGGCTCGCGCGTGAGGCGCTCGATTCTTTTTCGCGCGAACTGGGTCGGCCGCCGTCCGCGGCCGGAGTGTGCGCCCCCGGCCTCGCCGCCCGTGACGGCCGCAGCATCGCCCATCTTCCGGGCAAGCTGGCGGGACTCGCGGGCATTGATTGGACGAATTCACTGGAGCGCGCGGAAACCGTACCCGTGCTCAACGACGCGCATGCCGCCCTGCTTGGCGAGGTCTGGGCCGGCGCGGCCCGCGGACGAAGCGACGTTGTCATGCTGACGCTCGGCACCGGAGTGGGAGGAGCGGTGCTCGCTGGCGGCCGCCTGCTGCGCGGCGCGATCGGACGCGCGGGCCACATCGGGCACATGTCGCTAGCCCAGCAGGGCACGCCGAGCATCACTGGTATGCCGGGCGCGCTGGAAACCTTGGTCGGTGAATGCACCCTCGCCCCCCGGAGCGGCGGGCGGTTCACCTCGACCGCCGACCTGGTCGCGGCCCACCGGGCGGGAGACGCGCACGCGACACATGTGTGGCTGGAATCGGTCCGGGCCCTGGCCTTCGGCCTCGGATCCTGCATCAACCTTTTCGACCCGGAAGTGATCGTGATCGGCGGCGGTATCGCGCGCGCCGGCGAGGATCTTTTCACCCCACTGGCGGCCGACCTCGCGCGGATCGAATGGCGGCCGGGCGGGCACGCCGTCCCCGTCGTCCCAGCGGTGCTCGGCGAATGGGCCGGGGCTTTGGGCGCCGCCGCGCAGGCCTTGCGTCCCGCCTGAAGCGCGCCTTCCGCTCCTCCGCATGTCTCCCGCCGCCACCTACCTCCAGCGCTCCCGCGCGCTGGTCGACGCCGTCTCCGCCCAGTTGCCGGTCATCGGCACCGCCGCCGACTGGTTCGCCGCCACGATCCTCGCCGGCCGCATGGTGCACGTCTTCGGTTCGGGCCACTCGCGGATCATGGTCGAGGAAATGTGGCCGCGCTACGGCTCGTTCCCGGGCTTCAATCCGATCGTAGAACTTTCGCTCTCGTTCCATAATCTTGTCGTCGGCGCCAACGGCCAGCGGCAGGCGATGTTTCTCGAGAACGTGACCGGGCTGGCGGAACGCATCCTGCGCAACTACGCGCTCGACGCGCGCGACACCGCCTTCGTCGTCTCCTCCAGCGGCTGCAACCTGGTGCCGATCGAGATGGCGGAAGGGTTTCGTCAGCGCGGCATCCGCGTCGTCGCCCTCGTGAGCGCCGCGCACGCCGCGGCTTCGGCGTCGCGCCGCGCCGACGGCCGCAAGCTCATGGATTTCGCGGACCTCGTCCTCGACACCGGCGCGCCGGTCGGTGACGCGATGGTGCGCGTCGAGGGGCTGGACACTCCGGTGGCGCCGGGCTCCACGGTCGGCGGCTGCCTGGTGGTGAACGCGATCAAGGCCGAGGTCGCCGCGCGGCTCACCGCCGCCGGCCACCCGCCGAAGGTGCTTTCCGCCGGCGCGGTCGTCGGCGCGAAGCGCGCGACCGAACTCTTCGAGGCCGCCTACGACGAGCACGCGCATCGCCTGGCCGGCCTCTACGCCACCGTCGGCCCACGCTGACTTTTCAACCTCCCTCGCACTTTCACCCTCACGCACCCTTTTCCCTCGTCATGCACTCCCGCCCCCTGCGCACCTCGGTGATCGGCAGCTATCCGTTCCCGAGCTGGCTCGAGTTTGCCAGTCGCCACCTCGCGGAATTCGGCCGCGCCGACATCGCCGAAATCCAGGACGACGCCGTCATCGCCGCGGTGCATGATCAGGTGGAGGCAGGCCTCGACGTGATCACCGACTGCGAGCAGACACGGCTCGATTTCAACCTGTCGTTCTACGGCTTCATCGAAGGCATCGCACTCGAGAGCGAATCACCGCGGCGCTTCGGACCGCCTGCGCATGACCAGCGCGGCAAGCACGCCATCACCGGCGAACTGCGCGCGCCGCGGGGACTGGGCGCAGTGGAGGAATTCAAACGCCTGCGGCGCCTCGCTCCCGCCGGCCCGGTGCTGAAGGCCAGCGTCCCCGGCCCCTACACGCTGAGCGGGCGACTCATCCCGAGCGGGCGTTACGCCGATCGTTGGGCGGTGACCGAGGCTCTGCTCCCGATCGTGCGCGCCGAACTCGAGGCGCTCGTCGCCGCCGGCTGCCAGGAGATCAGCGTGGATGAGCCTTCGATGAGTTGCTACGCGCACCGCGAGGACCCGCGGCGGTTTGTCGACATCTTCAACCGCACCGTCGAATCCGTCGCCGGCCGCGTCCGCCTCTGCACTCACCTGTGCTTCGGGAACTACAAGGCGCGCGCGATCGGCCCCCGGCGGCTCGCGCCGATGTTCCCTGCGTTCCTCGATTTCAAGGCCGACGAGATGCACGTGGAAATGGCCAGCCGCGAGTTCGCCGAGGTCGAGGTCATCGCGGAGCTCGCCCGCCGCATGGACGTCGCCGTCGGCGTGGTCGATGTGAAGAGTTATCACGTCGAGACACCCGCCGAGATCGCGGACCGCGTGCGGCTCTGCCTCCGTCACGCGCCGGCCGACCGGCTGGTGTTCGCGCCGGATTGCGGCCTGAGCCAGACCGCGCGCTGGGCCGCGCAACCGAAGCTGCGCAACCTGGTCGCGGGCGTTCGCCAGGTGCGCGAGGAACTCGGCCTGTGATCCAGCCGGCGCTGAAGGACGACGCCTTCCTCGCCGACGTGGCGGCAGCCCGGGGCGAGGCGCGGGCCGACCGTCTCCACATTTGGTGGCTGGGACAAAGCGGCTTCCTTCTCTGCCACGCGGGCGAATGCGTTGTCCTCGACCCTTACTTGAGTGACTCGCTCACAAGGAAGTACGCCGGCACCGACAAGCCCCACGTGCGTTTGACTGAACGCGTCGTCGATCCCGCGCGATTCCGTGGGATCAGCGCTGTCACATCCTCCCACAACCATACCGACCACTTAGACGCGGAGACGCTCCGCCCGTTGTTTGCGTCCAACCCCGGGGCGCGTCTCGTGCTGGCCGCGGCCAATCAGGATTTCGCCGCCCAGCGCCTCGGTGAGGAGCATCGCGGCCGATTCGTGCCGCTAGCGGACGGCGCCAGCGCAAGGATCGGCGGATTCAGCTTCACCGCCGTGCCGGCGGCCCACGAGGAGCTGTCGCCGGAGTACGCGGGATTCGTCGTCGGCGCCGGCCCGTTCCGCGTCTACCACAGCGGCGACACCGTGCTTTTCCCCGGGATGGCCGAACGCCTGCGCCCGTTCGCGTGCGACGTCGCGCTGCTGCCGATCAACGGCCGCGCGCCGGAACGGCGCGTGTCGGGTAACCTCGACGGCCCCGAGGCCGCCCGCCTCGCACACGCGATTGGCGCCGGTTGCGTCATCCCCTGCCACCACGAGATGTTCGCGTTTAACACCGCCTCGCCGGAGGCGTTCGTGGCGGAATGCGTTCGCCTGGAACAACCGCACCGCGTCGCCCGCGCCGGGGAACGCCTCACTTTCCACCCCCGCTCCCCATGAGGAAACTCCGCGTCGTCGGTCTCAACTTCGACCACATGCACATGGGCGATCTGCTGCGCCTGTGCCATGAGCATCCCGGTGTGGAAATCGCCGGCATCTGCGACGAGGACCCCGCGCGCATGCAGGCTGCCGTCCGCAACTTCGGCCTCGGCGCCGAACGCGTTTTCACCAACGCGCGCCGGTGCCTCGAGTGCACCGCGCCGGACTTCGTCATCCTCTGCCCGGCCACCGCCCGCCACGCTGAGTACGTGGAGCTCGCCGCGCCGTTCGGCGTCCATTTCCTTGTGGAGAAACCGTTCGCCGCCACGCTGGCGGAGGCCGATCGCATGATTGCCGCGGCCCGCAAGGCGCGGCGGCTCCTGGCCATAAACTGGCCGCTCCGCTGGGTGCCAAGTCACGTCACCGCCCACCGCCTCGTGCGCGAGGGTCGCATCGGCGAACTGCAGGAGGTGCACTACTACGATGGCAACCGGGGGCCGCTCTGGCACACCGCCGACAAACTCGAGACCACGCCGACCGCAGCGATGAAGCGCCGGAGCTGGTTCTACAAAAAGGCGCGAGGCGGTGGTTCGCTCCTCGATTACCTAGGCTACGGCACCACCCTCGGAACCTGGTTCCACGGCGGCGCGAAGCCGATCGAGGTCACCGCGGTCGTCGACCGCCCGCGCGGGCTCGAGGTTGACGAGCACAGCATCACCATCGCGCGGTACGCGCGGGGCCTGTCGAAATTCGAGACCCGCTGGGGCACCTTCACTGACCCCTGGATAACCCAGCCGCAGCCCAAGTGCGGCTTCGTGCTCAAGGGTGAAGACGGCACGATCAGCTCCTACGACTATGAGCCGACAATCCGGCTACAGACGCGGGCTCATCCGCGCGGCGAGGACATCGCGGTGGACCGGTTGGAGGCGCCATTCCAGAACCCCATCCAGTATTTCGTGCACTGCATCAACGAGGGCGTGCCCGTAGAGGGCCCGCTCAGCCCGCGCATCGCGCGCATCGGCCAGCAGATCGTGGACTCCGCCGTGCGGAGCGCGCGCCTCGGCCGCGCCGTGAAACTCGTCACCTGAACCACCCACCCTACCCACCCGGCCCCGCGGCGCGGGGGACGGAGCACCAAATGAGCAACGAGCAGAAGGCATCGGGTTACGGGCTGGCCCAGGCGGACGGGAACATCCAGGTGGCGCCGCCGGAGTTACCGTACTTGCCGCCGAGGCCGCGGGCTTACCGCCCGGGCATCGGGCTCGTCGGCTGCGGCGGAATTTCCGAGTACCACCTGCGCGCCTACCGGGCGATGGGCCTCGAGGTCACGGCGCTGTGCGACGTCGACCCCGCGCGCGCAGAGCGCCGCCGCGCCGAGTTTTATCCCGGTGCCGCGGTGTTCACGGACCATCGAGAACTGCTCCGCCGCAGCGACGTCGAGGTCGTGGATCTCGCGCTACATCCCACGGAGCGCGTCCACGTCATCGAGGAGGTCCTTCGGGCGCGTCGCCATGTGCTGAGCCAGAAGCCGTTCGTGCTGGACCTAGATACCGGCGCGCGGCTCGCCGACCTCGCCGACACGATGGGCGTGCGCCTCGCCGTGAACCAGAACGGCCGCTGGGCGCCGCACTTCGCGTGGATGACCTCCGCCGTGCGCGCCGGACTACTGGGCCGCGTGGCCTCCGTTGATTTCACGTTGCAATGGGACCACACGTGGACCGCCGGCACGCCGTTCGAGAAAATCCGGCATCTGGTGCTTTTCGACTTCGGCATCCATTGGTTCGACCTCACCGCGCGATTAATGCGCGGTCACACTGTCCGCCGCGTCATGGCGTCGATCACCCGCACGGCATTTCAGAAGATGCAGCCGTCCATGCTCGCCGCGGTCTCCCTGGAATATGACGACGCACAAGTGCGGATGGCGTTCAACGCCCACGTCATCCACGGACAGGAGGATCGTACGGTGATCTGCGGCGAAAAAGGCACGCTGCGCAGCGCGGGCCCCAGCCTCTCCGAGCAGCGGGTCTCGCTGCACACCTCCGCGGGTGGGGCCGAGCCGCGGCTCGAGGGCACCTGGTTCACCAGCGGCTTCGAGGGCGCAATGGGAGAGCTGCTCTGCGCGATCGAGGACAAGCGTGCGCCGGATCACGACGCGCGCGGAAATCTCGAAGGGTTGGCCCTGTGCTTCGCCGCCTTGGCGAGTGCTGACACCGGCCGGCCCGTGACGCCGGGCGAAACGCGGCGCGTGCCCGGGCACTGAGCCCAGGGCTTGCCCGTGCGGTTCACCCGGGACGTTCGCGGGTTCGGAAGAAGCGAGCACCGGGATTCATCCCGAACCCTGCTGGGCAAAGCCGCTAACAGGAGCTAACGGAGGCAACGGAGGAATGAGAGAGTAAGGAAATCAGGCCCACCGCGGCGATGATCTCCTCCTTCGAGCACGCTTTGCGCGCAAACCGCCGCGCCTCCATCACTCCGTGACCTCGGCTTGGTTCTCCGTGCGCTCCGTGTCCAAAGATCGCAACCTTCCGAAACCCCGACTCGCACCCGCCGTTCAGCGTGGCGCGGTGAGCCCGACGAAATGCGCGGCGAAGGCCATCTTGTCGGCGGCCTCCTCGATCACTTTCGAGGTAGGCTTGCCGGCGCCGTGGCCCGCGCGCGTCTCGATCCGGATCAGCACCGGGCTGGCACCGGGGCCATTCGCCACCGCCGCCTGCATCGCGGCCGCGTACTTGAAGGAGTGTCCCGGATGGACGCGGTCATCGTGGTCCGCGGTCGTGACCAGCACGGCGGGATAACGCGCGCCGGAACGCACGTTGTGCACGGGGGAGTACGCCCTCAGGTAGCGGAACCCAGCGGGATCCTCGCTGGAACCGAAATCACTCCGCCAAGCGTGCCCAATCGTGAAGGTGTGGAAGCGCAACATGTCCATGACCCCGACCGCCGGCCACGCCACGCGGCAGAGATCCGGACGCTGATTGACGACCGCTCCGACGAGCAGGCCTCCGTTCGAGCCGCCGCTCAGCACGAGCCGCTGCGGCGAGGTGTAGTTGTTTGCGAACAGCCATTCGGCCGCGGCGATGTAGTCGTCGAACACGTTTTGTTTTCGTTCCTTCGTGCCCGCCTGATGCCAGTCGCGCCCGTACTCGCCGCCCCCGCGCAGATTGGGCAGGGCATAGACGCCGCCCGCCTCCATCCAGACCAGATTGGCGACGGAAAACGTGGGCGTGAGCGAAACGTTGAAACCACCGTAAGCGTAGAGCAGCGCCGGGGTGTCGGGGCCCGTCTTCAACCCCTTGCGGTGCGTGATGAACATCGGCACGCGCGTGCCGTCCTTGGAGGTGTAAAACACTTGGCGTGTCTCGTAGTCGGCGGGGTTGAACGCCACCGCCGGAGGCTCGAAGGCCTCGCCGCGATTGGTGGAGACGTTGTGGCGGAAGTTCGTCACCGGCGTCGCGAAAGAGGTGAAGCTGTAGAAGAATTCCTCCTCGTTCTCGCGGCCGTTCACCGCCCCCACCGTGCCGATGCCCGGCAGTGCAACTTCGCCGAGCGCGCGGCCGTCCTTCGCGTAAATCGAAAGCCGGCTGCTGGCGTCGCGCATCGAACGCACCACGAAGCGGCCCCCGACGATCTCGACGCCGTCGATGACGTCCTTGCCCTCCGGCAAGATCACGCGCCAGTGCTCGGGCTGCGGACGCGCGAGATCGATCGCGACGAGCCGACGGCGCGGCGCGCCGTGCGTGGTGAGAACATACCAGGTCGCACCGTCGTTCCCGACCGGTTCGTACTCGGCGGTCCACTCCGAGATCAAGGAAACCACCGGCGCGTCGAGCCGCGGCGCCGCCGGATCACCGAGGTCGATGTAGCGAAGCAGGTTCTCGGACGCCGAGCCGCGGTTCACGCGAATGACGACGTAGCGACCGTCGTCGGTGGTCGTGGCGCGCAAGAGCCACTTGGGCTCGGCGGGAATGGCGTGAACGAGAAAGTCCTGCTCCTGCGGAGTGCCGAGTCGGTGGTAGTAAATGCTGTGATTCTCGAGCCGGCTGAAGGTCTTGCCGGTGCCGGCATCCACTTCGGGCGTCGGGTAACGCGAGTAGAAGAACCCCTTGCCGTCGCGCGTCCAACCGAGCGTCGAGAACTTCACCCACTTCACGAGGTCCGAGGCATCGCGACCGTCGTCAACCGACCGAACGCGAATTTCGTTCCAATCCGATCCGGCGGCCGCCGTGCCGTACGCGAGCAGCCGGCCGTCACGCGACACGTTCACGCTGGTAAGTGCAACGGTGCCGTCGGCGGCGAGAGTGTTGGGGTCGATCAAGACCCGTGGCGCTGCTCCGGCGCGGTCCTGCACATAGAGCACCGACTGGTTCTGCAGTCCGGAGTTCCGGGTGAAAAAGGTTCGTGCGCCCTCGCGGAAAGGCACTCCGGCGCGCGGGTAGTTCCAGAGCTTCGTGAGGCGCTCGCGGAAGGCGGCCACGCCGGGCAACGAACCAAGGAATCCCTGAGTGAGCCGATTTTGCGCGGTGACCCAACTCGTCGTATCGGGTGAATCGAGATCCTCCAGCCAGCGGTAGGGATCGGCAACGCGCGAGCCGTGGTACTCGTCGACCACTGAACCGGCCTTCGACGGCGGATACGCCCACGGACCGGAGGGGGCGGCGTGGGATATGGCTGAGGAGGAGCAGAGCGACATGAGGAGGAAGGCGTGGGTGGCGCGCATGGCGCGACAGTGGAGGCGCGGCGGGACGCTTTGCAACCGGCGGAATCGCGCATTGCCCCGTGCCGGAGGAACGCTCTCCCTCCCCTGGTTACTCATGCTGATCCTCCCGAGAGCTCTCCTCACCCTGTTCCTGGCGCTCGTCTCCGCGCTAGGCGCGGCCCCGGAAAAATGGAAGGCGTCGATCGACAAATTCACCGCCGCCGACGCAGCCAAGCCGCCGCCTAAGGGAGCGATCCTATTCGCGGGCAGCTCGTCCATCGTGAAGTGGACGAGCCTCCAGTCTGATTTCCCCGGGAAGGTCATCCTCAACCGCGGTTTCGGGGGATCGGAACTCTCGGACCTGCTGCACTACGCCGATCAGGTCGTGATTCCCTACGCGCCCAGCCGCGTCGTGATCTACAGCGGGGAGAACGACCTCCAACAGGGCCAGACCGCGACGGCGGTGCACGCGAGCTTCCGCGCGCTGTGCGAAAAGGTCCACGCCGCGCTACCCGAAACGCGCCTCGCGTTCATTTCCATCAAGCCGAGCCCTTCCCGGGCGAAAATCATTCCGGTCGTTGTGGAAGCCAACCGGCTGATCGCCGCGGAATGCGCGCGGGTTCCGCGCCGCGTGTTCATCGTTGTCTACCCGGCCATGCTGGGCACGGACGGCCAGCCGCGACGCGAGTTGTTCGTCGCGGACATGCTGCACCTCAGCGCGGAGGGCTACGCCGTGTGGCGACCTCTCGTCGCGCCCTTCCTCGAATGAGCGCCGGTCACGGCGAGACCGCCGACACCCCCGCGGCCAGGATGCGTCGCCAGATCGAGTTCATCGTCGAGTGCGACCGCCTGAAGGAAATTTTCCGGCAGACGATCAACTCCGCCAGCCGCCGCGCGGAAAATGATGCCGAGCATTCCTGGGCGCTCTGCCTGTGCGCCATCGTGCTCGCGGAGCACGCGAACCGCCCCGACCTGGATCTGCTGCGGGTGCTCAAGATGGTGATCATCCACGACTTGGTGGAAATCGACGCCGGAGACACGTTCGCGTACGACACCGCCCGGATGGCGGACCAGCACGAGCGCGAGTCGCGCGCCGCCGACCGCATATTCGGTCTTTTGCCCCCGGATCAGAGTCGGGAATTCCGTGCCCTCTGGGATGAGTTCGAGGCGCGCGAGACGCCGGAAGCGAAGTTTGCTGCGGCGGTCGATCGATTCCAGCCGGTGCTGCTCAATTGCCGGACGGAAGGCGCCGCGTGGAAGCGGCACGGCGTGACACATGACCGTGTCGTGGCTCGCAATCGGCACATCGCCGACGGCTGCGAGGAACTTTGGCGCCACACTGAGTCCATGCTGGCCGATCTGGTGGCCCGGGGCGGACTGCCCAAGGCGCCCCCTTGACAGAGGGCGGGAGGCGAGTCGGTTGTTCCCTTTTACCCACCAAGACGTCTTGCCCACCGTGCGAAACCAGCTGCCCTTCTCCATCCGTCACGCTCTCGCTGCGACGGCCTTCCTCCCCGCTTGCGCGATTGCGGCCTCTGCGCCGCTCAGCCCTCCCCCGACGGAGACGGTGGTGCTGAGCCCCTTCGAGGTACGGACCGCACAGGACACCGGTTACCGGGTCGGCGCGGCGATCACCGGGACCGGTACCGCCGGTCTCATCAAGGACACCCCCCTGAATATCAGCATCCTTTCTCAGGAGTTCATCGCCGATCAAAACGGCAACCAGCTCATCGACGTGCTGCGCAACGCCAGCGCGGCGTCGGCGCAGGTCAAAGATGAATTCATGATCCTGATACGAGGCTACATCGGGCCCCAGTTCGTCGACGGCCTGCCCGCCGGGCAGGGTCTGGCGCTGTACGACGTCGACCGGGTTGAGGTGGTCAAGGGACCCAACGCGGTGTTCGCCGGCATCTCGAACCCGGGCGGCACCCTGAATCTCATCAAGACGAAACCGAGCTTCACCCCGCGGCACACGCTGGACCTGAGCTTCGGCTCGTTCGAGCACAAGCGGGCGGTGCTGCGGTCCAGCGCCCCGTTGATCGGAAAAAGTCTCGCCTACTCCTTCGTGTACGGGGCGACGGACGAGAAGAGCAACATCGAGGGCATGTTCACGCGCGACCAGTATTACAGCGGAGGCCTGCTGTGGCGCCCCACGAAGACGCTGAGTTTCAGCGGACGCTACGGGTTCCTCGACCGCGAGGCCGGCCGGCGTCCTCACACGGTGGTCAGCCATCCTCTCTTCCAGCAGAGGGACCGGGAGGCCATCGAGCAATTCGACCGCCTCGGCCTGCCCCGTCCCTCGGCCTACCCGCAGCTCGAAAACGGCGCGGTACGCACCCCCGCGGGCGTGCCGATCACAACCGGCCGGGCCGCGCCGGAAACCGTGGATTCGTTCATCGCCCGCAACCTCGGCGCCAACGTGCCTCCCTACCCCGGCGTGTTCTCGCGCGATTTCTTCCCGAGCGAGTCATTCAACTACAACGGCGACGAGGGCCGCGACAGCTACCAGAACAAGACCACCGCGCTTGAGGCCGAATGGGTGCCATCGCGTGAGTTCGCGGTGCACGGGCTCTTCCAGCAGGTGGACAGCCACCGCATGCGCCGTGAGTTCAACGGACTAAGGCCCATCGCCGGCCAGCGGTTGCGCAGCACCATCTCCGATTTCAAGCCGGGCGGGCTGACGTTCTCCGCGAAACTCGAGGGCGTATACAAGCTCGATGCCGGTCGCGCGGGCAAACACGACGTCCTCGCCGGTTTCCAACATGACGGCGGCAAAGACGTCATCAGCCCCATCACCATCGCCACTTCCCGGGTCATCACCTATAACCCGAAAACCGATCCGCGTCCGCCATTGCTCCAACTCCTCCGCGACCAGTACGGCGCCGGGTACGTTGAGCCCGGAGTACGCCGCAAAGGCGGAGGTCATTCTAATGCCTGGTACGGCATCGTGCAGTCGTCCTTCGCCGGAGACCGGTTGCGGCTGCTCGCGGGCGGACGCCACATCACAAACAATCGTCCGATCGACGACAACCGCGACGGTCGCGATGAGAACTTCAAGATCGCGAAGGCGATGCCGCATTTCGCCGCCCTCGTGCGCGTGACACCGCAGGTGAGCCTCTACGGCAGCTTCAGCCGTTCCTTCCAACCTCAGCGCCAGCAGACCGCTGATCTTGATGCCATCCGCGCCTCGCAGGGCGACCCGACCTCGCCGAACTACCGCCCGCCGGCCTCGATTCCCTTCCGGTTTCTCGCCGCGGATTTGCTCGGCAAGGGCCGGGAGATCGGCGCGAAGGTTGACCTGAAGGACGGCTGGCTCGTCGGGACCACGAGTTACTTCGTGAACGAGGAAGCCAATCGCCTCGACGTGGACACCGCCAACCAGGTGCTCTTCCAACTCCCGGGCGCCACGGTACGCGTGGCCGCGGGCCGCACCCAGACGCGCGGCATTGAGTCGGAATGGGTCTGGACTCCGTCCGCGCGTTATCAGGCCCTGCTGGGCGGAAGTTACTTCTTCAAGAAGAACGAGCTCTCCAACCCGTCCGAGCCCCGCGAAGTCGGATCTCATCTCGAGTCCGTGCCCAAGTACACGGTCACTTTCTGGAACAAGTACACGTTCCCGCGGGGCGCGCTGCACGGCTGGTATCTCGGCGGCGGGGCAAGCCTGATTGGAGAGACCTCCATGCACCCGAGCTGGACTGTGCCGATCAAGAGCGACGCGGTCCTCCTGATGGAGGCAATGGTCGGCTACGCCACCAAGCTCGGAAACATTCCCGCTAATTTTCGCCTGAACGTGCGCAATCTCACCGACGAGTACTACCTCAACGGCACGTTCCAATACGGGGAGCCGCGGACGTTCCTCGCCTCCGTCGGCCTACGATTCTGAAGGCTCGACCAGGCTCGACACGACCGCGCGTCATCTGCGCGGTCTTTTCGTTTGGCGCGATCGCGATTGCCGCCAAGGGATGGGGGGCGTAAGGTAGCCGGAACGTGAACCCCATGAAGCCGCTCCGCCTCCTTTCATTTCTCCTGCTTGTCTCGATCGCGTCTGTCGTCGTTGCCGCGGACAAGAAGGTGCTGCTCATCGCCGGCTTGCCGAGCCACGGGCCGGGCGCGCATGAGCACAACGCGGGAGTCCTGCTGCTCCAGAAATGCCTCGCCGGGACCAAGGGGCTGAAGGTCGACGTATCCCTGAACGGCTGGCCTCGAGATGTCGCCGCATTGAACGGCGTCGACGCCGTCGTGATGTACTGCGACGGGGGCGTGAAGCACCTCGCGCTGGCCGACAACCGCCTCGCGGTGCTCACCGCACTCGCCGCCCGCGGCGTGGGCATTGGTTGCGTTCACTACGCCGTGGAGCCCACGAAGGACAAGGGCCAGGACGAGTTTCTGCGCATGATCGGCGGCGCGTTTGAGACCCACTGGTCCGTGAACCCGCACTGGGATGCACATTTTAAAACCCTGCCCGAGCACCCGATCACGCGTGGCGTGAAGCCCTTCACAATCCGCGACGAGTGGTACTTCAACATGCGTTTCACCGAGGGAAAGCGGGGCGTCACCCCGATCCTCGCGGCCGTTCCCGACGCGTCGGTAACGACGCGGCCCGACGGTCCGCACTCCGGTAATCCAGTTATGCGCGCGCAAGTGGCGCGCGGTGACGCGCAGGTTGTGTCATGGGCTTACGAACGGCCGGACGGCGGACGCGGCTTCGGATTCACGGGCGCGCACTACCACGCGAACTGGGGCAACGAGGATTTCCGCCGCATCGTGCTGAATGCGATTCTCTGGCTGGCCAAGATGGAAGTGCCCTCGGGTGGTGTGCAGTCCAAGCTCACCGCGGAGGATTTAGTGGCGAACCTCGACACCAAACCGACGCCGAAGAAGAAGGCTGAAGCGAAGAAATGATGCGTCCCGACGCGTCTCGTTTGTCGAGGATCCTCCTCTGTCCGATTCGCTTCCGGGATTTCAAATCGCAGTTGACAACCCTCGCGCAAATGAGGGTTGTTTCGCGCTTCGTTCGCGGCTTCCTAGCTCAATGGTAGAGCAGCTGACTCTTAATCAGTAGGTTCGGGGTTCGAGTCCCCGGGGAGCCACCAATTTCCGGCCGGTTTTTTCCCAGATTCCCCTTTCGGCAGCCTACGGGTGCGCCGGCGTAGCTCAATGGTAGAGCACCTGTTTTGTAAACAGGCGGTTGCGGGTTCGAATCCCATCGCCGGCTCCACTTAGCGACGCGGCCGCGCGACTCGCGCCGAGCAGTTTTTGCCCGATGGTGTAATGGCAGCACAAACGATTCTGACTCGTTTTGTCTAGGTTCGACTCCTAGTCGGGCAGCCACTGATTAGCTCCGAGTTTCCACTCTTTTTCCAGTGCCGTGGTCGCAGCGAAGGCGGCCGAAATTCGTTGGAAAACGTGGTCGATTTTTTTTGCACGCTGCTGCCACAAAGTAAGTTGACAGGCCAAGTTGCTCGACACCTATTTCGCTCCTCTTTGCTCCCTTCCCCCAAAAGTTACGTGGAAAACACGATTTCGGAACCCTCAGAATCTCCGAGGCTCCAGTCGAGGAAACCCTCGCTGACTGGAAAGTTGCGCCGGCTGTAAACCCGCCCGCATCCCCACTCCATTTTTTGTACCTGAATTCTAACCTCATCCTCAAAGTCCAACCCAACTAAGCTCCAGTTATGATCTCTGCCAACCTCCCTCTCGCGTTCTTGCTCGGCGACGCCACCCCGATGGAACTCTTCATCAAGGGCGAATGGATCATGTGGCCGATGGCTCTGGTCTCGTTCGTCATGATCACCGTCGTGATCGAGCGCATCATCTTCATCGTCCGCGAGAATGGCACCCGTGAGCCAGAGGTCGTTGAGAAGATGTTGGAGGCCGTGGAGCGTCGCGACATTGAAGGCGCTCTCGCCATTGGTGGTAAGAGCAAGGACTTCATCGCCAAGATCCTGGTCTACAGCCTTTCGAACCGCGAGTACTCACTCTCCAACGCGTTCGTGCGCGCTGCCGGTCAGGAGTTGTCCCGCTTCACCCAGGGCCTAGCCACTCTCGACACTT